>DATDHK010000338.1:0-2497 GCA_036521635.1 Bryobacteraceae bacterium
GACGCGCTGGATCAGGCTCAATTGGTCCGACACCTGGAGCGTGTACGGCTCAAACGCATGATTCGAGCAACCCAGAACCTTCGGACCGCTGCCAGGCATGGGAATGCCGTCGGACTGGGCGTTGGGTCCAACCCCGATAAATGCAGCGCCCGCCAGGGTTATCTGAAGCTGGGAGCTGGTTTCATTGGAGAAAAAAACCACTCCGGTATTTTGGATCAAGCCCGCAGGATCCGGAACGAAAACAACCTTGCCGTTCTTGGTTTGAATCGTGATGCCAACTGGATCTAGCCGTTGCATGGACAGTTCCTTTCCTGCGTCGCTCGCTGCGCGGGACGCCTCTCGATACTACCTATGTGTGACCGTTCTATGGATATTAACATGAGTTCGAGTGAATTTCGCAAGGGAAAACTTCAAGTATTCGGGTCGGACAAGTGTGACCGTGCCGGAACCGCTTCCTGCTATCATCGACCGATGGTGATCTATTTCTAGCCGCCTTTCTTCCGCTTTCGACAAAACAGCGGAGACTTTCGAGCTTCATCGCGCGCTCCCGCCCGCCGTGCCCCAGTCGATCCGTTCTGAAATCCTATCGTGGCTCTCGCCGCTGCGCGCCGGCCGTGTGCTCGATCTAGGCGCCGGCACCGGGCGTATCGGGCGGGCGTTTGTCGAGGCCGGCGATTTGTACACGGGGGTCGATCTGTCGTTCGAAATGTTGCGGAAATTCGGAACAGCGTCCGCGCTGGTGCAGGCCGACGGCGAGTATCTGCCGTTTCCCGGCCCGGTTTTCGACGTCGTGCTTATCATGCATATGCTGAGCGGGCTGGACCGCTGGCGGCCGGTGCTGGCCGAAGCGCGGCGCGTGCTGCGCAAGGGTGGAGTCATCGCGGTTGGGCATACGGTGCGACCTCCCGGCGGAATCGACCACCAGATGAAACGCCGCCTGTCGTCGATCCTGGAGCAGCAGGGTGTGATTTCACCTCAGCCTAAAAAGCAGCGCGGCGATGCATTGGCGTGCCTGGAATCGGCCGCACAGCGGACCAGGAACGTCACCTCGGCGTCTTGGATATCTCACAGCACCCCGCGGAGCTTCATTGCCCGCCACCGGACGGGACGCAAATTCGCCGCACTTCCCGTCGCCGCTCAGGAACAGGCGCTCGAACAGGTTGCGCTTTGGGCCGGGACTCAATTCGGTTCACTCGACGCCGAGTTTGAGGAACACTATCGGTTTGAAACCCATCTATTCGGATTTTGAGACCCAACATATAAGGATGAATATGATGAAAATCCTCGCGCTTTCCGATGCGGATCTTATGCGCGCCACTGCCGGGACGCCGGACTTCGCCATCCTGCCTTGGGTCAACATCGTCAAAATCGGCGGCCAAAGCATCATGGATCGGGGACGCGCCGCGGTTTATCCCCTGGTGGATGAGATTGTTCAAAATCTCAAGCGCCACAAAATGATCCTGGGAACGGGAGCGGGCACCCGGGCACGCCACGTCTACAGTCTGGCGATCGATCTCGGCCTCCCCACCGGCGTCCTCACGGTGCTGGGTACGGCGGTGGCCTGGCAGAACGCACAGATGCTTCATTACCTGCTGGCGCAATATGGAATTCCGTTTGTGGAGCCGGAAGGCTTCAGCACGCTGCCTCATTATCTTATGGAGCGAAGCGCGGTGATTTGCCAGGGCATGCCGCCCTACAAGCTTTGGGAAGCGAACCCCGAGATCGGACGAATTCCGCCCCAGCGCACCGATACAGGTTGCTTTCTAACGGCGGAAGTGTTTGGCGCGCGCAAGATGATCTATGTCAAAGACGAAGACGGACTCTATTCCGCGGATCCAAAGAAGCATCCGTCCGCCGAGTTCATTCCGCGGATCAGCGTGCAGGAGTTGCTCCAACGCGATTTCGACGATCTGATCGTGGAGCGCGCCGTTCTGCAACTCATGTTGAATGCGCGGAACATGCGCGAAATCCAGTTCGTCAACGGTTTGAAGCCCGGCCAGTTAACGGCGGCGCTGAACGGCGAGCCGGTTGGGACCATCATCTATAATTCCGAGTTCGTGCAGAGGGAGTCGAAATGAAGCCCGATCAGCCCGGCGCCCAGCATATTCCCTCGTCTCTGATGCGCGAATCGTTAGTGGACAAGACGGTCAACGCGCGAACCGAGTCGGCTGTCACGTCCATCCTGCCGGATGTGACTGTGGTTCAGATCGGCGGGCGCTCCATAATCGACCGCGGCCGGACGGCGTTGCTGCCCGTGTTGGACGAGATCGTGCAGAATCAGCCGAACCATCGGCTGATTATCGGCACTGGGCCGGGAGTTCGATCGCGGCACATCTTCTCGGTTGGGCTGGATCTCGGCCTGCCCACCGGCGCGCTGGCGACATTGAGCGCCAAGGATGCCGCTCAGAACGCGTACATGGTCTCATGCCTGCTTGCGAAACACGGTTTTGTTTACCTGGAAGCCCCGTTCGTGGTGCAACTGTTGCCGGCGATGCTG
>DATDHK010000339.1:0-4751 GCA_036521635.1 Bryobacteraceae bacterium
CTCGTGACCGGCCCCTTGATCGCAGCCGTGGGATTCGCGCTGCTTACCCGGCCGGGCGTTGGCGGGCCTTACTGGACCACGTTCCTGCCGGGAGTGCTCGCGCTGGGGGTCGGCATGGCAATCAGTGTCGCGCCGCTGACCACGACCGTCATGAACGCCGTGGAACAAAGCTACGCTGGAACGGCCTCCGGGATCAACAACGCCGTCTCGCGCATCGCCGGCTTGTTGGCGGTGGCGATTTTCGGAGCATTGCTCGCGGGGGTTTTCGAGAGCGCTCTCGATCGGCGTCTGGACAGTATCGCGCTGGCGCCGGCAGCGAAGCGGGAAATTGAGGCGCAGAGATCCAAGCTTGCCGCCGCTGAAACGGGGGATGCGCGCGTTCGCCAGGCGATCGCGGAATCGTTTGTCGCCGGCTATCGCACTGTGTTGTGGGTGGCCGCGGGGCTGGCGCTCGCCAGTTCCCTGACGGCGGCGGCGCTGATCACGGCCGAGAAGCGAGCGGCGTCGATAAAAAATGAAATGTAAATAACTTGCCACGCGACAGTAACCCGATTGAAATTTCCGCCTGTTACACTACCCCATCTTCAAATTTCCCTATGACAAAAAACAAACATCTGGCTAGAGTTGGGGCAGTGTGCGTGTTGGCAATCAGACTGCTCGCGCAGACCGATCAGGCTCGCTTCATTGGCGCCGTCACCGACGCAACGGGCGCTGTGATTCGGAGTGCCTCCGTTACCATCACGAACGACAAAACGGGCGCTACGCGTAATGTAACGACCAACGATCAAGGGCAGTATCTGTGCCCCAACCTGCAGCCCGCCACCTACTCGATCACCGCCAAGGCCCCCGGCCTTGCCTCGCGCGAATACAAGAATGTGCGGCTCGAGGTGGGCGAGGAACGAAGTCTGAATATCGTTCTGCAACTGGAATCGGTTTCCCAATCGGTCGATGTATCGAGCGGCGACCTTGCCGTTCTCGACACCAGCTCCGCAAAGATCGGCGTGAACGTCAGCGAGCGTGAGGTTGGTTCCATGCCGTTGAATGGCCGCCAGCTTTCGCAGTTGTACCTGCTGGCGCCCGGCGCGCAAACGGCGGGTGGCGGCTCCTTCGACAATATTCGATTCAGTGGCCGCGCCAATCAGCAGAACGCGGTTCGATTTGACGGCGTGGAGGGCAGCTCTATCATCGATGCCTCGCCCGGCAATTTGAACGGCGAAACGTCTTCCGGCTTTCGCTTGCAGGCGAGCCTGGAAACCATTCAAGAGTTCCGAGTGGAATCCAGTAATTATCCCGCCGAGTTTGGCACCGGCACCGGTGGGCAGATCAGCGTCATCACCAGGTCCGGCGGCAATCAATTCCACGGATCCGTGTTTGAATATCTGCGGAATAGCGCGCTCGACGCACGCAACTTCTTCGACGGCACGGCCAAGACACCGCTCCGCCTGAATCAATTCGGCGGCTCGCTGGGCGGCGCGATCGTCAAAGAGAAGCTCTTTTTTTTCGGCGCATACGAAGGTCTTCGGCAACGCGCCGGCGTAAACCTGGTGGCCACCGTGCCGAGCGCTGCCGCGCGAGCGCGCGCCGTCCCCTCCATTCAGCCGCTGCTCGCGGGTTATCCAACCGGTCAGACGTCCACTTCGAATCCCGATCTCGACTTGTTTCGCGCCGCCCTGAGCTCGCCCATCAACGAGGATTACGGAAGCTTCCGCCTGGACTACCGGCTCAACGATAAGCACGCGTTCTATCTGCGCTATTTCCGCGACCAGGGTTACTTGCAAAATCCGCTCGACGTGAGCCAAAGTTATTCGCTTGTTACCGCGGTACCGCAGAATGCCGTCCTGAATTATCAGTGGGTGGCGCGGCCTACTGTCATCAATGAAGCCAAGATTGGATTCAACGGGACCAAAACCCGCATCTCCGGCTTTGCGCCGGCGATTCCCGGCGTTGACACTTCCGCGTTCGCGGTTTCTTTTACCGGCACGGTCGCGATTCCCGGAATCGGCGGACAAGGCGCATCCGCGGGCGCAGCGTCGCTCGGCAATTTAATTCGTTCCAACTCTACCCAGAACGGCCGCGGACAGCCCTACACGAATTACACGCTAAGCTTCGTCGACAATCTGAGCGTGGTCCAAGGGAACCACAACTTCAAGTTCGGCGTGGAAATCCGCCCAGTCCGCCTGTATACGGACCGGCAAGGCGGCACAACCTACACCTTCCCCAGCCTTGCGGCGCTGCTCGCCAACACTCCGTCGCAAATTCAGGTATTGGGCGACGTCTCCGGACCCGATCCGTTCAACAACGGCGCAACCGGCAACCGCTTTCTCAAGCAAACTTATTCGATTTTCTACGCTCAGGATGAATGGAAGATCCGCCGCAATCTGACGATGAGCTACGGCTTGCGCTACGAATACTACAGTCCGCTGCATGAGGACAGGAATCTTGCAGTGCACTTCGACGCCACCAACGGCGTGCTGGTGGATCCGGCGAAACCCTGGTACAGTAGCTCGAAGCTGAACTTCGGGCCGCGCGTGGCCTTCTCCTGGTCGCCCGAGCGTTTCCGCGACAAGACCGTATTTCGCATCGGCGGCGGCTACTTCTTCGGGCCGGGTCAAACCGAGGATCAGGTGCAGCCGATCGACTCCGACCGCCCGACTGTCGTGCTCACCAACACGGCATTCCCGATTATTCCATCGGCGGTGCTGGCGACATTTAACCCATCCAAGCTGAGCGGATATCAGCCGCGCGGTTATGCCGCGAACTATCAGATCCCGGAAAAGATTCTGTCCTACACGGTTTCAGTGCAGCAGGAATTGCCCGGCAAAGCGGTTCTCACCGTCGCTTATGTAGGCAGCCAGGGGCGCAACTTATTTTTGCGCAGTTGGACCAACGGTATTGTTGGCGTCGGGATGAACCCAACGACAGGCGCCTCCGTGCCGGTTCTTCAATTCGGCAGCCAGTTCGCGCAGATCGACTACAAGACCAGCGGCGGCGCCGATCATTATGAATCGTTGCAGACAACGCTGAATCGCCGCTACAGCCGCGGCCTCACGCTCGGCGCGCAATGGACCTATGGGCACAGCATCGGCAATACCGGCGGCTCGAATGAAGCGCAGACCGCTCAGAATCCTTTCAATTTCCGTCAGGATCGCGGTAACAACGCCTTTGACGTGCGGCACAGCTTCAACGCTACCGCTCTATACGAACTGCCTTTCGGCAAAGGCCGCCGCTACATGACGAACGCCGGCATAGCCGATTATATTCTCGGTGGTTGGGAAATCGGCGGGATCGTGAATGCGCGCACCGGGCTGCCGATCGACGTCACACTCGGCCGGAACGATGTCGTGTATCAGGTGAATGGCACAAACACTTTCGTGAATGCGCCAATTATTAGCGGTGGCGTCATCACCACCACGCCGGTAATCAACAATCCTTACGGCGGAGCGTTCCGCAACAATCGGCGTCCGGACGTGGTGGCGGGTGTGAATCCCTTCCTGAACACGGGAGACGGCAAGTTCATTCTGAATCCGGCGGCCTTCGCGATCCCGGCGCCGGGAACGTTCGGGAATCTGGGGCGTTATGCCCTGCATGGTCCTGGTTTGACCCAGCTCGACTTCACGCTGCACAAGAAATTCCGCGTCTCTGAAACGACGAACTTCGAATTCCGCGCAGAGCTCTACAACATTTTGAACCACACCAATTTCGCGAATCCGACCGCGACGCTCGGTAACGCGCTCGGCACGGGCACAAATCAGTTGCAACCGGGACAGGCCTACACCTCAGCCGCGGCGGGCGGAGTTTTTGGTCAGGCTACGTCAACGGTGACGAAGGACGTGGGTCTTGGGGCGCAACGCCAGATCCAGTTTTCACTGCGGTTGAATTTCTAACGCGCCGCCAATTGGCTGCCGGCAGCGCGTCTCCAGCTTTCAGTTTTCTGAAGTTCACGGAACGCTTTGTCGACTGCGTCGGCGCTCTTCTGCGGCCAGACATCGCCGTTCGATCCGTTGTAGGCTTCGGTGAACTCTTGCATGGCCGCGATCAGCTTATTGAATCGTTCCTTAAACCGGTCGCGTTCGATCTGAGCGTCGCGCGCAGCGGGTTGCTCCGCGACGGCCTTGTTCTGAGCATCGAGAACCCGTTGGGCGACCTCGGCGGCGCGGACAGGGTCGTTGACCGGCGACTGACAGAATGCGACCGACGCAGCAAAGCAGATGGAAACCAGCAGCCGAACGTTCATTGTTACCCTCGTATTTCAATTATGTTGCAATTTGGCTACAAGTCAAACGGATTAACGCTAAGATGTTCGGCAGCTTAGGGCCAAAACTCCAGGGGTTATCGGCTTCGTTCTTACGCTTGCTGCCAACCGCCGCCGAGAGCCTTGTAGAGTTGCACGACACTGATCAGCTCGTTCAATCGGATTTGCGATAGGGCAAGCTCGGCCTGAAACAAATCCCGATCGGCATCCAGAGCGTTCAGCAATGTGTCGACACCGCCGCGATAGCGCACGTACGCCAGCCGGGTCCGGTCTTGCAACGCGGCCACCAGCAACTCCTGCTGCACGCGGCTTTCGCGGACTCGTTGATGGGCAATGAGTGCGTTTGAGACTTCGGTGAACGCCGTCTGAATCGTCTTTTCGTACTGAATCAGGGCGTGTTCCCGCAGAGCTTCGGTAAGCTTGACGTTCGATTTGATGCGGCCCACGGTGAAGATCGGCTGCGTCACCTGCGGCGTGAAGTTCCACACCGCGCTCGGGC
>DATDHK010000340.1:0-1608 GCA_036521635.1 Bryobacteraceae bacterium
CGATGACAGGCTCCGGACCAGACCTCAGATGTGCAATTGCACATCGGGGAATCTCGAGATTCCGGGTTCGCAGCGGAGCCTGTCATCGGGCGCGCATTCGCGCGACCCGTTGGCGCGCCCCGGAATGACGGGCCAGCGCGATCCAGCGCGGCTGGCGCCGAATTTCTCCAGCGCCAGGTTGCTCGGCACCTCGAAGATAAACAGATTGACGCGATCGAGACAGGAGGGGCGGCTCCCTCAAGCCTTATTTTCGAAATGGAAAACCCCTGCCCGCTGTACGGCGCCGGCTGGCATCGCACGTTCCTGGCCAGAGGTGCGGAACACGATCACCGCGAACAATACCATGCCGAGCAAAACCGTGAGTGCGCCGGCGACCACAACGGGTTCGAAGCGCTCATGCCCGCCCAGCAACACGCAGGCGATCCCGATCGGGAACACGATGGCGCCGGCCACGCTGACGATGGCCTGATACCGGGCAAGCCCGCTCGCCGCGGCTTCCGGCACGACGCGATAATACAGCGCCGAGAGAAACAGGGTGACGAAGCCAAGCAGATTGAGATGCGCATGCGCCGGCATCAGCGCAAAATCCTGCCGAATGCCCATGACGATGCCGAGCACGATGCCAATCAGGCCCAGTGAAACGCTGATGCGGAAAAGCGACTTGATCATGATTTTGTCCTTTGATTTTCTAGCCAATGATTTTGTTGCAAAGCGTGGGCAGCAACGCTGCGTTGCTCAATAGCCCAAGAGGTAGCGCGGGACGCGCGCCTTGTAACGCCGGTAGGCTTCACCGAATTTCCGTTCGAGATACAACTCTTCGCGCCTGACGACGGCGAAATGCAGGATGACGCAGCTCGGAACAATCAGCAGCATCAGCCAATCGAGGGCGAAAATCAGCGCGATCCCGCACAGCGCGACGGATATGCCGACATACAGCGGATTGCGGGTTCGTCCGAAGACGCCCTCGGTGACGAGCACGGTGGTGGGCTGCATTGGGTTGACGTTGGTGCCGTGCCGCAGCAGCGCGCGTCTCCCCGCTGACGTCGTCAGCACGCCGGCAAATACAGTGAAGGCGCCCGCTCCGATCCGCCAACCCTGATCGAAGTCCGCGATCCATCCAAGCGGCGCCAGCCATTGCAGCGCGCTGGCGATGGCGAGCGTGGCAAGCGGGATCACCGGCGGAAAGACGATGACATCAGGGCGATCCGGCGCGGCATCCGGGCAATCAACAGTGGCATGGGTCATGATTTCTCCTCGTATTCGGGAATAACGTCAATTGTCTCCAATGGAGACATTCTATGAAAAAACTTCGCCAGGCCGTCAAGGGGTGATAAATTGCCGCAGCATCCGCGGGGAATCGAGCAATGGCCAGAAAATCGCAGCCGAAGCGCGATACCTTTCGCCATGGAAATTTGCCGGAAGCGCTGGTAGATGCGGCACTTGCCCGGCTCGAGGCTGCGGGCGTGGAGTCGATCAGCCTGCGCGATCTCGCCCGCGACGCCGGCGTCAACCACCGCGCGGTCTATCGTCACTTCCCGGACAAATTGTCGTTACTGGCGCTGGTCGCGGAAACCGGCTGGAAGCGTCTTGGGCAGCGGCTGAAGAAAT
>DATDHK010000341.1:0-6709 GCA_036521635.1 Bryobacteraceae bacterium
GTTTTCGGAATTTATCGGGACACGGTAGCCCTCGGTGGTGGATTGGAAAGACTCCGGACCGCCGGCTTCCGTAGCACCGACGTTTCAGTTCTCATGCCCGAAAATATCGGGACGAAGGACTTCGCCCACAAGAAAGATACCAAGGCTCCCGAAGGCGCAACCACCGGCGGAGTCTCCGGCGGCGTAGTCGGCGGAGTGGTTGGCTGGCTGGTTGGTATCGGCGCGCTGGCCATTCCCGGGCTTGGACCATTCATCGCAGCCGGACCGATCATGGCCTTGCTGGCCGGCGCCGGAGCAGGCGGCGCCGTCGGCGGACTGCTGGGCGGGTTGATCGGCGCCGGCATTCCCGAGTACGAAGCCAAGCGCTATGAAGGACGCGTGAAGTCCGGTGGAATTCTTCTCTCGGTCCACTGCGACAGTTCGGACTGGGTGAAGCGCGCCAAGACTATTTTGGAAGAGACCGGCGCGGAAGACATCGGGTCGGCAGGCGAAGCCAGCGCAGACTACGCGATGAGCGAACGCCCAGCCAGCCGGATTTGAAGGACGACCGCTCCCTGACTTTCCGAGCCGCGACCGTCAGGGAGCGGTCCCTGCTAACCTGATCAGTGAGTGAAGCTCGCCGTCCCGTTCTTTCTCCTCATCTTGTCCGCGCCCGCCCAAGACTTCACCGACATACATATCGACCGCGTGGCCGCTGGCTTTGTTTTCGCCGAAGGCCCCGTCTGGTCCCGCGACGGCTATTTGATTTTCAGCGACGCTCCCACCAACCGAATTCTCCAATTCAAGTTCGGTGAGCCGGCCAGTCTCTATCGCGAAAAATCCAACGGCGCCAGTGGAAATACACTCGATGCGCAAGGCCGCCTCTACACCTGCGAAACTCATTCCCGCCGCGTGACCCGCACCGACAAGAAGGGCAAAATTGAAGTACTGGCCGAGCGCTGGCAAGGCAAGCGCCTGAACGCCCCCAACGACATCGTGGTGCGCAAAGACGGCGAGATCTATTTCACGGATCCCGCCTTCGGCAATCAGCAGGATTCCCGCGACTTGGATTTCTACGGCGTCTTTCACATTACTCGCCGCGGTGAGCTCGAACTTGTCGCGAAATCCAAGGGGCGCCCGAACGGCATCGCCCTTGCGCCCAGCGGCCGCATTCTCTACATCACCAATTCCGACGACCGCAACGTGCGCGCCTATGATTTGGATAAGAACGGCGCCGCATCCAACGAGCGCGTCGTGGTTCCGCACACCGAAGGAATTCCGGACGGCATTCGCGTGGACGAAAACGGCAACCTCTATGTCGCGGCTGCCAGCGTGGAGGTTTACAGTCCCGATGGCAAGCAACTCGGAACCGTTCATTTGACCGAAACGCCCTCCAACTGCGCGTTCGGCGACCCCGACTTCGAGACCCTGTACATCACGGCCCGCACGTCCATCTATCGCGTGCGCCTGAAAGCAAAAGGGAGTGTTCAGTATTAACGAGGAGCCCCGCCGCTATCCCACGCGCCCATTTCTTGGAGTGGGCGCCTTGATCTTCGAAGAGGGCAAGCTCCTGTTGGTGGAGCGCGCGAAGGAGCCGCTGAAGGGCTATTGGTCGCTCCCCGGCGGGATCGTCGAGGCGGGTGAAAAACTCGAGGACGCAATTCGCCGCGAGGTCCTGGAAGAGACGGGCTTGGAAATTGAATCGCTATCGATGTTCGAAATCTTCGAGCGCCTGATTCCCGACGCCGAAGGCAAGGCCGAATATCATTACGTACTGATCGATTATTTGTGCCGGCCGTGCGGCGGCAAATTACAAGCGGCAAGCGATGTAAGCGGCGTGGCTTGGGTGCCCGAACGGAATCTGCGCGACTATCGTCTAACTGAAGGTACCCTGTCCGTGATCGAGAGAGCCTTTGCAAAACTTCAGCGCTGATCTACTCGAATTCGAATCGCTTCGCCAACTGCTGGGCCGGTTTATCCGCAGCTCGCTTGGCCGCGATGAGCTCGCCAACGTTGAGCCGCACTCGGATCGCGCGGTCCTCGAAAGCGCGCTGGCCGATGTTGACGAGGCAATATCCTACTTGCGTGCGTTGTCGCAACCGCAAGCCGCCACGCGCGGCGCCGCCATTCGCGTTCGGTTCGATTCGATTCCCGATGTAGCGAAGAGCCTGCTGCTATTGCGAATCGAAGGCACAGGTCTGGAAGCCCAGCAGATTCTGGAAATGACGCGCCTGCTGGAACAGGCCGGCGAAATCAAGTCCGTCCTCAATGTTGCGGCGGGCAAATTCCCGCGGCTGGGCGCGCGGGCGGCGGCGATAATCGATCCCCGGCCGCTGCTGCGCGATCTGCGCGGCAAAATTCTCCCGGATGCATCGCTCGCCGACGACGCCAGCGTCGCCCTGCACCGCTTGCGCCGCGATATCGAAAAGCAGCAGAAGCAAATCCAGATTTCGCTCGAGCGCTTTTTGCGCGCGCACCACGACGACGGCACGCTGCAAGAAGACTTCATCACCATCCGTAACGACCGCTTTGTGGTGCCGGTGATCGCCGGCCAGCAGCGCAAAGTTTATGGCGTGATTCACGGCGCCAGCGGTACCGGTCACACGCTGTTCGTCGAGCCGCTCGAGACGATTGACCTCAACAACGAAATCGTCCGCCTGCGTGAAGAGGAACAGCGCGAGGTGCTCCGCATTCTACGCGAGCTTACCGAGCTGCTGCGCGCCCACGCCGGCGAAATCCAAGCGTCGGTGGACGCCCTCGGCTTCCTGGAACTTCTGTTTGCCAAGGCCGAATTTGCGGTCGATTTCAACTGTGTCATTCCACGTTTCAGCCCGGATTCTAACCGCCGTCTGGTCTTGCGGGCTGCCCGTCATCCGCTGCTCGAAGACGTGCTGCGGCGCCAGCAAAAGCAGGTCGTTCCAATCGCGCTGGAACTGGACGAACAACACCGCACTTTGCTGATCAGCGGTCCGAACACCGGCGGCAAGACAGTATCGATGAAGACCGCGGGATTGCTGGTGTTGATGGCGCAAGCGGGTCTGCCCGTTCCCGCCGCCGAGGCTGAGTTTCCAGTCTTCGAACAAGTGCTGGCGGACATCGGCGACCAACAATCGATTGCGGAAAGCTTGAGCAGTTTTTCAGCGCACATCGCGCACGTTCGCGAGATGCTGTACGACGTGACCCCGCAATCGCTCGTTCTGCTGGACGAGTTGGGCCGCGCCACGGATCCGGAGGAAGGCGGAGCGTTGGGCGTTTCGATTTTGGATACCTTCCGCTCCAACGGCGCTTTCACGCTGGCCTCCACGCACTTGCTGGCGCTGAAGATCTACGGCGCAACAACGGAGGGCGTCGTCAACGCGTCCATGGGTTTCGACGAAGAGACATTGCAGCCCACGTATGTTCTGCGTCTGGGAGCGCCCGGCAAGTCGGCCGGCCTCGAAATCGCGAGCCGCCTGGGCATTCCGCCGGAGATGATCGAACGCGCCCGCGAGAGGATGTCGACGCACGACCGCGACATCGCGAAATTCCTGGCCGACATGCAGGAACGCATCGATCGGCTGGCCGACGCCGAGGAAGAGCTGCGGCTCGCAAAGCAGGCTCTGGTGGTCCGTGAGCAGGCGCTCGCCAAGGAATGGGAGCAGCGGGAGCGCGCCAAGTTCAAGGAAGTCGATGAGCGATTACAGGCGGCTGTCGCCGATTTTGAAGTGCAAGGCCGCGAGACGATCCAAAAGATTCTGGGAGGCGCTCAGCAGCGTAAGGCTTCCGAGCAGGCCGAACGGCAAGTCGCGAAAACCAGGCGTGAATTCGAGCAGACGGCGCGGGCCGCTGTGTTCGGCGAGACAGCCACCGCTCCGCCCGTACTCGCGATCGAGGAAGGCTCGCGGGTCCGCTTGAAGGGCGTTCGTGAACCCGCGCGTGTGCGGCGCAAGCTGTCCGGCGGTTTGCTCGAAGTCGACGCGGGCTTCATGAAGATGCAGGTGTCCACCGATGACGTCGAGGAAGTTCTTCCCGCTACGCCGGACGCCGCCCGCTTGCCCAAGAACGTGTCGTACGCACCGGGTCCAACCTGGGACGTTTCATACCGCGAGATCAACGTCATCGGCCAGCGCGCCGAGGAGGCCCGCGACCTGGTGGACAAGTTTTTGGATAGCGCCACAATGGCCTCGGTGGATCGTGTGCGCATCGTGCACGGACACGGGATGGGCGTCCTGAAGAAGGCGATCGCGGAACTGCTGTCCACAAATCCTCACGTCGAAAAGTTCTACCCTGCCTCGCCCAGCGAAGGTGGAACGGGCGCTACAGTGGTCGAGCTGAAGTAGTCCGATACAATAGAGGTAGGTGATCCCGACAAGTTCCACATTGTGCCAGAATTGCGGCTCAAGCTTGGGCCCGGACGGGTTGAAGTGCCGGTCATGCGGCCGGCTGACCCACGCGCAAGAGTTTGAAGCGCTCTCGCAACACGCAAGGCTGGCTGGCCAGGCCGGCGACTGGCATGGCGCGCGCGCCGCGTGGGAGCGGGCCCTGGCCATGCTGCCGCCGGATTCGCCGGAGTATCGCACCGCGAAAGCCCGCATCGAAAACATCGATCTCCAGCTTGGGCATAAGGGCGGCATCGGCAAATGGCTGGCAAGGCTTGGCCCGGTGGGCATCGTCATTTGGAAATTCAAAACGGTCGCACTGCTGGTTCTGACCAAGGGCAAACTGCTGCTATTAGGGCTGACCAAGCTAAACACTTTGCTGAGCATGATCGCGTTCTTCGGCGTGTACTGGGCCATGTTCGGTTGGAAATTCGCCCTGGGATTTGTGCTCTCGATCTACGTTCACGAAATGGGCCACGTTTTTGCGCTGCGGCGTTACGGCATCGCCGCCACCGCGCCGATGTTCATCCCGTTTTTCGGCGCGTATATACGCATGAACCAGCATCCCGCCAACGTCGGCGAAGATGCGAGGGTGGGGCTTGCCGGTCCAATATTTGGACTCGGGGCCGCGGTCTTCGCATGGCTCTGCGCCATCGCCACGGGGCAGCCCGTTTGGTACGCGATTGCCCACACGGGCGCATGGCTGAACCTGTTCAACCTGATCCCAATCTGGCAACTGGATGGCGGCCGCGGGTTCCGCGCGCTCACCCGCAAACAGCGCGGCATGGTGCTAGGCACGGCGGTTGCGATCTGGGTTTTGACTTTCCAAACCATGTTCTTCCTGATCGCGGCCGGCGCCACGTATCGCCTGTTCAGCAAAGACTACGCGGCGCAGGACGACAACGTTGTGCTGACGCAATACATCGGGCTGCTGGTTCTGCTTTCGCTGCTGGTGATCATGAGTACGCCATAGCGGACGGCATTCTGCCCCGTGTCGCCCGTGCGAGAATCTAGATGTGAAGAAATACGCCGTTGTCATCCACGAGGATCCGGATGGCGGGTTTTGGGGCGAGGTCCCGGCCCTTCCCGGCTGTTATTCGCAGGGCGAAACAGTCGAGGAGTTCATGGAGAATATTCGAGAGGCCATCGCCGGCGTTCTCGAGGTCATGAATGAAGAGGGTGGACAACCTGAGTCGAACATCCAGATTGTGGACGTGGCGGTCTGAAGCCGGTCACAGGCCCTGAGATGTGCCGGTTGGTCGAGACGAAGGGCTGGCTTCTCCGGCGCATTAAGGGAAGCCATCGCATTTATTCTAAACCGGGTGAACGCAAAGTCATCTCGATCCCGGTCCACGGAAACAAGGATCTCAAACCGGGACTTGCTGTCCGAAATTGCGCGCGATGCGGGAATCGGTATCCAGCACAATTAGTTCATGGACAGGGGCAAGTGTGTACAATAGGCTTGGGTCATAATTAGCCTTAACAAGTAACACTCATGAAAGGCTCGTCCATGAGAACGACAAACACTATGACCATCTCACTTCCGCCGGCAATGGCGAAGCAGATGGAGAAAGTGCAAAAGGAGGAACATCGAACCCGTTCCGAGCTTTTGCGCGAGGCTTGGCGGCATTACTTTGAGAGCCGGTTCCCAGTTGTCCGGGCGACAAAGGCCGAACTCGCCGCTATTCGAAAAGGCCGTGCTGAATTCAAACGCGGCGAGTACGTAACACTTGAACAGCTCCGCAATGAACTGGAAACTGCTCGTCACCAAGTCCGCAAGAAAAAATCTCGCAAGTCTTCCTAGCGGAGACCAGGTCCGCATCGAGCGTTCACTGGATGCGCTTGAGAGCAACCCGTTCAGCGGCGATATCAAACGCCTGAAGCCATCCGGGTGGCGCAGGCGTGTCGGCAACCATCGAATCTTCTACGATCTCGACGTCGAGCGGCATCTTATTGTTGTGACGGCCATCCAACGGCGGACGTCCACAACGTACTGATTTAAGCTTTCCGCTGCAAATAAAAATGCACCGCCGGCGTCACGATCAGCGACAGCACCATCGACGCCAGAATCCCGCCGATCACCGCAATCGCCAGCGGCTGCAGCATCTGCGACCCCGCGCCCAAAGCCAGCGCCAGGGGAATCATGCCCGCCATGGTTGCCAGCGCGGTCATCAGAATCGGGCGCAGCCGGCGTTCTCCCGCTTTGATCATCGCCTCTTCCGGACTCACCCCCTCCGCGCGAAACTTCGCATCCGCGTCCAGCAGCAGAATTCCGTTCTTGGCCACGATGCCGATCACCATGATCACGCCCATGAAAGACGAAATGTTAAAGGTCGTTTTGGTCACCAGCAGCGCGAAAAAAACACCGGACG
>DATDHK010000342.1:0-5661 GCA_036521635.1 Bryobacteraceae bacterium
GGTCCGGAGACTGCCGGGGGCGGAGTTTGCCACGGGGACGCCGGTACGGCCGGCGGAATATGTTCCGCTTGGGTCCGTGGCGGAACGGCCGGATACGACGGCGGAGGCATATGGGGCTGGGAGACCGGGGGAGCGGAAGCGGCGGGCCAAGCCGGCGGCGCGGGCGGCACCGGCGGAGGCGCTTGCCGCGGCGGCATCGATGGTGGATTGGGCGGCGCCTGCGCCGTAACTGGAAGCGGAGCGATCGCGGTCTTGGAGGCGTCGGTAAAATCCTCCGGACGTTCCAGCGCCGAACCGAATTCTTCCACCGTTTGAAACCGCGCATCCGGATCTTTCTCGATCGCTTTCAGGATGGCGTTCTCGATGCCTTTCGGAATGTACGGATAGAATTTCGTGGGCAGCGGCGGGGCCGTGTGCACGTGGTCCAGCATGATCTGAAAATCGCTGTCGGCCTCGAACGGCACATGCGCGGACACCATCTGATACAGCGTCACTCCGAGCGAGTAAATGTCCGAACGGATATCCACCGGTTTGTTCAGCACCTGCTCCGGCGACATATACCAGGCAGTGCCCATCTGGGTACCGGTGCGCGTGGCGCCGCGGGTTCCCATCACTTTGGCGATGCCGAAATCCATCACCTTGACGATGCCCATACGGTTGACCATCAAGTTGCTGGGTTTGATGTCGCGATGAACGATGCCCGCCCGATGAGCGAATCCAATGCCCAGCAGAGCCTGCTTAAAAAGCGGAATGGCGTTGACCGCCTGCATAGGTCCCCGGCGCATGACGATCTGCTCGAATGTTTCGCCGTCCACGAATTCCATCACCATGGCGGCGGTTCCGTCCTGGGCAAGGAAGGCGAACAGGGTGGCGAGGTTGGTGTGGTTCAGATTGGCTTGCGCTTTGGCTTCGTTGCGGAAACGCGCCACCAGATCGGGATTGTGGGACAGGTCGGAGTTGAGGACCTTGATGGCAACCGTGCGGTCGAGCGAGGTGTCGACGGCCTTGTAGACCACGCCCATGCCGCCTTCCCCGAGCTTTTCCAGAATATGATAGCTGCCGATGTCGGTACCAGTCATGAAGACCTCGACTTAGACGTTGTGCGGACTGGCAGGGTTGGCCCCGCGTTATCGATGCTATATCACTTTCAAAATCTGTACAGTTATGTTATCAAACCCGCCGCGGTCGTTGGCCATGCGGACCAGCGTGTGGCAAGCCTCGCGGGGTGGATTGCTAAGGGTGATGTGCAGCAATTCTCGGTCGTTCACCAAGCCGTGCAATCCGTCGGTGCACATAAGCAAAAAGTCGTTCGGGTATAGCGGCCTGGGCGCTTCCGAGAAATCTCCGGGCACCGCTGAATCCATGCCCAAGGCCGCGGTCAACACATTCTTGTCCGGGTGCACGGCGGCCTCCTCGGGCGTGATCGCGCCCTCGCGAAGCAGGCGGCCGACGAGGGAATGATCGTCGGTGATTTGCGAAATAGCGGAATCGCGAATCAGGTAGAGGCGGCTATCGCCGACGTGTCCGTAGAACAAATCGCGGTCGCGCAACGCCACCGCTGTGCAGGTTGTACCCATGCCGCGCAGTTCCGGATGCTCGCGCGCGTAGGCCTGAATCGCGGCATGCGCCTCCTGAATAGCGGCGAGCAACGCTTCGCCCGGATCGTCGCCCGGATAGGCGAGGAAAACATCGCGCACCGTTTCGATCGCGATTCCGCTGGCCACCTGTCCGCCCACATGACCGCCCATGCCGTCCGCGACGACAGCCAGCCGCCCGAGCCGCCGGAAATCTTCGTCGCCGGCGGGCTCGGCGTAGCAATAATAATCTTCGTTCTGTTCGCGGTGCAGGCCAACGTCGGAAAGATTCGCAAGTTCTATGCCGGGCCGTAGGAACATCGCCTATTCGTCGCTTCCTTAGCGCCGGCTCACAGGCATTTGAATTTTAGTGAGATGTCGCCTAACCGAAGAACGTCGTTGTCTTTCAATTCCTGGCGGGTAATCGATTCCGTACCGTCGTTCAAAAATGTCCCGTTGGTGGAATCCAGATCCGTGATGAAAAACTTTTGGTCCTTGTAACGCAGGCTGGCATGTTTGCCGGAGATGGCCGTATCGTGCAGCACAATGTCGGCGTCCGGGGCGGAGCCGATAGTATTCTGACCGTCTCGAATGCGGAAGTCTTCGCCCTTCTGATCGCCCGTCAACGCCACGAACCAACCCACCACGGGCGGCTTCCGTTTGTCGGCGAGCAACACGGTCTTTCGTCCAGCTCCTTGTGCTGGCGCTCCTTCCTTCCCTGGCTCCGTTTCGAGCCGGGTTTTTGAAGCGGCCGGCGCCGCGCCCCCCTGAAATCCTGTCCGCTGGCAATAAGGACAGATCTCCCAGGAGTCTTCCATCTGATGTCCATTCGCGCAAAACTTTGCCATTGCTTCCCCTTGTCGCTTGCTAACTGAAATAGGTCAGGACCACGGAGCCTTTTTTCCCGAGATACACCCGATCGCCATTTTGGAGACCGACCTTGCTCACTCGCGGCGAGTCGACCGAATTGATATAGGTTCCATTGGTGGACCCGCGATCGATCACCACCACTCGATTATCCACTGGAACGATCCAGGCATGTTCGTGCGAGATCGTATCTTCGGTCACGACGATCTGGCATTTGGACGGATCCGTTCCCACCAGCAGGCCCGATTTCGTAATTGGAAAACGTTTTCCGCTGAGCGCTCCGGCTGTCACCTGCACGCTGCCGAAAGACTGAGACGATGGAACAGGCGGTGGGCCCAGTGCGGGGTTGATCTCCGCGCGAGTGCCGCCGCCAACTTGCGCCGGCCCCATCGCGACCGCGGCCACGGGTTGCGGCGATTTCTTGCGCAGCATCAGCACCAACAATATAGTGATCAGAATCACCAGGCCCACGCCGCCATAAATAAAATAAGTGGATTCCTCGAACATGCGCCCCATCGGGCCTTCTTCCGCGGCGCAGCGTTCGGCAGCCTGCATCAAACGCAGCGCATCCGGCTCGTTAGGCATGATGTTCAGCACGCTTTGCAGCTTGCCTTTGGCGCTCTGGCACTTGCCGGCGTCGTAGGTGTCCAGCGCCGCCGACCACAGATTGTTGAACAGACCGGATTCCGGTTTCGCGCCCACCGAATTCACAAATTCCATGGCCGTGTTGATGGGCACGAAGAAATTAAATCCGGCGGCATCCTGTGGTCCAAAAGTGGTGATGCCAATCACTTCACTCTGATCGTTGAACGCCGGTCCGCCGCTATTGCCGTGCGTGACGGCGGCGTCGGATTGGATCACGGGCATGCCCTTGTAATCCGCCTTCACCGCCGAAATGTGGCCGTTGGTCACGGTGGGAACGAACAGAGACTCCATTCCGAGAACCTGCAAGCCGACGCGCGACGCGGCGGCGGGATAACCGATCACGGTGATGGGCTCCTGGATGTGGATGTTGGAGGAATCGCCCAACTTCACGGTGGGCAGATTGTTCGCATCCATTTTCACAATGGCGACGTCCTTGCCGCCCTTGCTGATGGGATCGCTATAAGCTTTGATCTCGCCGTTGTAAAAGGTTTTGTTCGCCAGATAAACTTTCAGATCGGGCCGGCTGTAGCGGATGTCGAGCGCCACGGCGGCGATAAAGTCGGTGACGGTGCCGGTGGCCTTGCGTCCGGTCTTCTGCTCGTAATAAGGGATTACTTTTTCGAAGACGACGTCATGCGTAATGCGCTGTTTAAGCTCGTTCTGAGCGTCTGCGTCCTTAAGATTCGCATCCGCGACAACGTGGCCATTGGTGATGATATAACCGTCGGGCCGATAGATGAATCCGCTGCCGGTGGCGCTGTAAGTGAGATCCAGTTGCAGGCGGGCTTCATCGATTGTGAATTTGGCGGTCACCTGAAAGGTCACCGAGACCAGGGCCACGGCGGGGCTCAACTTTAGGGTTCGTTTTTCCGCCTCGTTCAGCCGGGATGCCCCGAAAACCGATCCGGCGAGCAAAGTCGCGCACGAGCACAGCAGAGCGATTTTTTTCAAGATCGAGCTCCTGGAAGACTCAAATTTACTTTTCAGAGAGACCATTGTCGGCCCGGCGAGGTGGGAATGTCAAATGCCATCGATTCCCTGGTTGATTCTTCGGAGTGACGCGACTTGGCCAAGCAGCTTGCCATTTGATGTGCTTACAATGTAATCACAACTCGGTAGACAATGTAGAGAGACTATGCCGGAGACAAAGACGAAAGATAATACACGGGGCGAGACGATAAATTTGCGCGCCAGCAGAAAGCAAAAAGTTCTGATTGACCGCGCAGCCGAAGCACTTGGCAGGAGCCGATCTGATTTTATGCTGGACACGGCTTGCCGGGAGGCCGAATCGGTGCTGTTGGATCGGCGCTATTTCCTATTATCCGAAGAAGCGTTCAAGCGATTCACGCGCATTCTCGATAGTCCACCGAAGGACAATCCCAGGTTGCGGCGCCTGCTTCAGGCAAAAGCGCCTTGGGACCGATAAGCGGTGCTGGGAAAATAGGCCCGCCCGAGAGACTGTCCGCTCAGCACGATCTCGCTGGGTTCGATTCAGGCGAGCCGGCGCTGGATGACTGGCTGCGCCGGCGCGCCGCGCAAAATGAACTGAGTGGGGCCTCCCGCACGTACGTGGTGTGCGCCGGGAGAAAGGTTGTAGGGTACTACACGCTCGCCGCGGGCGTGATCGCCCACTCCGAAGCGCCCGGACGAATAAGACGCAATATGCCGGACCCCATTCCGGTGATGATCCTGGGGCGCCTCGCAGTCGATAAGAATTTTCACGGCCAGGGTGTTGGTACCGGACTCCTTCGCGATGCCGTCTTGCGAATTGTCCAGGCTGCCGAGATCGCTGGGGTCCGTGCGATCTTAGTTCATGCTATTTCGGAAGCCGCGAAACGATTTTATGAAAAGTACGGATTCGTCGCATCGCCGGTTGATCCGCAGACAGTGATTATCACAGTGGCAGAGGCCGCAAAAATGATTTGAGTCTCCGTCGCGGTGCGCATTCAGTCCCCGTCCCGCGGCATGCTGCAAAAGAGATGGCTGGGCGGTGGCGCCTGCACTACCGTCGACTTTATGTAGGCTGCGTTCTCCACGTCGTAAATTGCGTATCCGTGCTCTTCCAGCAACTTGATCACGGCGGTGGCATTCTCAATCTTGTCCGGCATTTCCGCGCCGTGCAATTCAATAAACAATTGCGGATGGTACGCCGCCAAGGTTCGCGACATCCCTTGCAACGCGGGCAGTTCCATGCCTTCGATATCGATCTTAATGAATTCCGGTTGCGGAAGATTGAACGCCTGTACATCGGAATCGAGCGTCCCAACCGGGATTCGCAAGGTCTGCGCCGTCTTCACCGAACTTCGGATCTGCTGGCGTATCTCGTCGTTCGCCGACGACGCCCCGGGCATGAGCGGATCGTAAATCATTTCAAGTTCGCCCGCGGCCGACGACACGCCCCGATTCACTACCCGGACATTCGTCAAGTTGTTCAATCGGACATTCTCTACGCAGTGCTGGTAATTGCGGGGGTTCGGCTCAAAGGTGATTACTTCGCGAGCCTGACGCGCGAAGAACAGAGTCAGGACGCCTTCAAATCCGCCGATGTCATACACTGTCTTGCCGGCCAGATCTA
>DATDHK010000343.1:0-2234 GCA_036521635.1 Bryobacteraceae bacterium
GGCTCAGCACGCCGCCCAGCGCCATGTAATTCACATCGTGGCCGGCCAGGTTCGCAAACGGCCCCGCCTGCCCATAGCCCGTGAGGCTGACGTAAATCAACCGCTCGTTCGCGGCATGCAATTTTTCGAAGCTGAGACCGAGCCGCATCATTACGCCGGGCCGGAAGCCTTCAATCAACACGTCCGCGTGCCGGGCCAGCGCGAGCAGTACTTCCCTCCCCCGCGTCTGCTTCAAATCGATGGCCACGCTTTTCTTGCCGCTATTGGTTCGCGCGAAAACGGCCGGATTCATTGTGCGCGCATAGTCGCCCGCGCCCGGCTGTTCAATCTTGATGACCTCCGCGCCCCAGTCCGCCAATTGCTGCGTGGCCACCGCGCCGGGCAGCAGACGAGTGAGATCCAAAACAACAATTCCGGAAAGAGGACCCTTCACGCGCGCGCCTTCACCAACAGCTTGTCGGTGTAAATAATTACGGTCTCGCCATTTTGATTGAGCACCGTTGTCTCGAAGGTCACCACCCCGCGATCCGCGCCCTTGGGTTCCTTGGCAATCACTTTCTTAACGACGTGAATTGTGTCGCCGATGAAAACCGGCCGCGTGAAGCGCAACTTATCCATGCCATAAAAAGCGATCACGGTGTCGTCGATTTTGATAGTCTGCACCGTCAGCCCGGTGGAAATGCTAAACACCAGCGCGCCATGGGCGATACGCTTTCCGAAAGGCCCCTTGGCTGCGCACGCTTCGCTCATATGCAGTTCGACAAAGTCGCCCGACAAGCCGGCGAAGTTCACGATGTCAGCCTCCGTCACGGTTCTGCTGCGCGACGTGCTGATGCTATCCAGGGCGAAATCTTCAAAATATTGGCTCACGAAATGGCGCCTTTCAACACGCCGATCTTGACAGCCAAGCTGCGCTGTCCTACCTTGAGAATTCTATGCGAAAAAAGGTGACCGTTGTAGGCGCCGGAAACGTGGGGGCGAATTGCGCCCTGCGGATTGCCGGCAAAGAGTTGGCGGATGTCGTTCTGGTGGACGTGGTGGAAGGCGTCCCGCAGGGTAAGGCGCTCGATATTCTACAGTCCGGTCCGGTCGAGGGCTACGACGTCAGTCTGACCGGCGCTAACGATTATACGCCCACGGCGAATTCCGACATCGTGGTGATCACCGCCGGGTTTCCGCGCACGCCCGGCATGAGCCGCGACGACCTGCTGCTGAAGAATTACGAAGTGGTGCGAACCGCCACCGAGCAGGCTGTCAAATTTTCACCCAACTGCATTTTGATTCTGGTGACGAATCCTTTGGATGCCATGTGCTGGACGGCGTTCCAGGTATCCAAGTTTTCCAAGAACCGCGTGATCGGCATGGCCGGCGTGCTGGACACCGCGCGCTTCCGTACGTTCATCGCGCAGGAGCTGGATGTCTCCGTTTCGAACGTGACCGCGATGGTGCTGGGCGGCCACGGCGATACCATGGTTCCCATCGCGCGTCTGACCAGTGTCTCCGGAATCCCATTGAGCGATCTGTTGGATCAGGCAGCCATCGATCGTTTGATCGACCGCGCGCGCAATGGCGGCGCCGAAATCGTGAAGTATCTGAAGACCGGCAGCGCTTACTACGCGCCTTCAGCCGCCGCCGTGGAGATGGTGGAATCGATTCTCAAGGACAAGAAAAAGGTACTGCCGTGCGCGGCGTTCTTAGAGGGTGAGTACGGAATCAAGGATCTGTTTGTAGGTGTGCCGGTGAAGCTGGGTTCGCGCGGGATTGAGAATATTTATCAGATCGCTCTGCGGCCCGAAGAGCAGGCGGCACTCGACAAGAGCGCGGCCGCGGTGAAAGAATTGATCGACGTAATCAAGCAGAAGATGTGAGGAGGAACGATCCATGATTGCTCTGATTCAAGCTACGCCCGACGCGCCGGCCTCACAGGAACCGAATACGACGCCGGTCCGCATCGGCGCGCTGGTGCTGCTGGTGATAATTATCGCCATCATCATCATGCGGCGAAAAAAGAAAAAGAAAAAACTCGAAGAAGATTTTTAGATGTGGGGCAGGTTGGTAACCTGCCGCCGATTGCAAATCGGCCTGTTGAATATTCCGATAAAGTTCAGCAACAGGCCGATTAACACGGCAGGATGCCATCCTGCCCCACAAAATCAGACCAATTGCAGCGAAGCCGCGCTGTGCTACGGGGCCGACGGCGGCGGCACTCGCCGTTTGGTTGCCTGCTCAAACGC
>DATDHK010000344.1:0-9604 GCA_036521635.1 Bryobacteraceae bacterium
AGGATCGCATCGGCGCGATTGCGAAGCGGCGTCGTGGTGTACACACTCGCGACGTACTGCGCGACGCACGGCCGCGCGTCAACTCCCAGCACCTCCTCGACGAGCTCGTGCTGGCCGAGATCGATGTCGGCGCTGGCAATCGGCGGTAAGATCGCTTCGAACACGGCTCTCGCGCTCGGGTGATCGCCCGCGAGGAAGGCTTTCGTGGCCAGACGGAGATGCTCGGTCACGTCGTCAGGATCTGCGTGGCCGACGTGGCGCGCCGCTTCGGCGAACGACCTGGCCTCCTCCACGATCCGCTGAGAAGGACGCGTGGGCCTCCAGCCCGAGGTGGCCTTGGTGGCCAGTCGGTTCCAGGCCGCGCGCGCCAAGCAATGGATGGGCTGAGTCTTCGGCGGGTATCGCAAATGGTCCGCGCGAGGCCATGCCTACTCCGCGCCACTCGCCCCAATCGATGGAGACGGTTCGAATTCCGGTGCGCGCCGTGTGCTCGCGCGCGAACGCGTCGAGAAACGCATTCGCGGCGCTGTAGTCTACCTGACCCGGTCGGCCAACTACACCAGCCAGCGAGGACATGAGCACGAAAAATTCCGGCTTGTCGGCGGCGATCGATTCCGCGAGGATGCGAGTTCCGTCAATCTTTGGCGCGAGCACACGCTCCATCGCGTCGGGCCTTCGGAGCTGGATCATGCCGCCGCCCGCGATTCCAGCGGCGTGGATCACACCGTCGATCCGTCCGAATTTCTCGCGCGCCTGGCCGAGGGCCTGGGCCATCGCGGCGCGATCGGTAACGTCGGCCGCGGCGGCGAATACCTGCGCGCCCAGCGCTTCAAGACGCCCGACGCCAGCGGCGTGGCCCTTGGACGCTGCGGAGCGCGATAACAGAATCAGCCTCGCGCGGCATGTTCTCGCAAGATGTTCCGCAACTGCGAATCCGACGCCTCCGAATCCACCGGTGATTAGATAGACTCCGCTCTGTTTCCACACCTGGGTGTCCGCGGCAAGGCGAGTTCGCTCGAACCGCTGCACGAAGCGTTCACCGCCGCGCCACGCCGCGATCGTGCCCGCGCCTGTAGCCAACGTTTCGCCGATCACCGAGGCGATGAGCGTGGCCTCCTCGGCGGACCCGGCTTCCGGCAGCGCGACGTCGATGCTCCGGCAACGTACATGGTCGTACTCTAGCGGAATCACCTTCACCGCGCCTAGCAACGTTGCGTTTTCGGCGGCGACTGTATCCGTGGCAAGTACACTCTGCATGCCACTTGAAACCACGGTGATCGAGACCGGTGTGGCCGCTTGTTTCCCCAACGCTTGCGCCAGCTCGATCAAGCTGTGGAATCCCAATTCCCCGGCGTGCACGATGAAGCTCCGATCCGCCATCGAATCGGGAAACGCGGCGCCGGGCGCAACGATGGAAACGTCCGCGCCCCGCTGGATCAAAGCGACGGCAATGCGCGCACCGAAACTATTCGGGCTTGCCAGGACCATCCAGCGCTGGCCGGTCAGCGCCGTGGAATTTCCGCGCACAGGTTCTGTACGCTTCCAGACCGGCACGTAAAACCAGTCGGCCAGCGAACTTTCCGGAGCAGCCGATTTTGCGGCCGGCCTTCCTTCGATCCAATACCGCTGGCGTTCAAACGGATACGTTGGCAACGGAACTCGCAGCCGGCGTTCGCCTTCATGCAGCCCGCTCCATTGAATCTCCATCCCCGCCACCCACGCTTCGCCGACGGCGCGAAGGAAATGAGGATAATCCGAAGTCCGCTCATCCCGCGACGGCAGCGACGCAATGACAACGTGGCTGGCCGATTTCGCCGGATGCCAACGCGTCAGAGTCTTCAGGGTCTTGCCCGGCCCCGCTTCGATGAACACGGCATCGGGAATCTTCAATACTTCGTCCAGCCCCTCCGCGAAACGGACCGTCCGCCGCAGGTGACGCGCCCAATAATCCGGGGACGTGGCGTCCTCGGGCCCGATCCACGTTCCGGTGACGTTCGAGAGATATGGAATTTTGGGCGATTGGAGCGGGATATTCTTGAACAACTCGCGCAGCGAGTCCATGGCCGGTTTGGTCATGGCCGAATGGAACGCGCGATTCGTGGCCAGCCGCTGTACGGAAATTCCTCGGCCGGATAGGACCGCCTCGAGCCGCGCCACCTCAGCGGGCGTCCCGGCAACAATGCATCGCTCGGCGCCGTTCACAGCCGCGATCGACAATCCGCCGGTCAGCAGGACCGCCGTTTCTAGCTCGCCAAGAGGAACGGCCAGCATTGCGCCCTCCGGCAGACTCTGCATCAGCTTGCCGCGGAAGGCAACCACGGCCAGCGCGTCCTCCAGCGTAAAGACACCCGCGAGACACGCGGCGACATACTCGCCGATGCTGTGACCCAGCATCGCTTGAGGTTGAAGTCCCAGATCCATCCATAAGCGCGCCAACGCGTATTCGACGGCGAACAGGGCGGGCTGCGTGAAACCGGTTTGATCCAGCAGGCCGGCGTTCTCCGGCGAAAAGATAACGTCCAATATCCGCCGGCCGAGATGCGGTTGCAGCAACTCCGAGCAGCGGTCTAATTCGCGACGGAACACCGGCTGAAAGCGATACAATTCGGCCGCCATGTTGACGGACTGCGAGCCTTGGCCGGGGAACAGAAACACCGCCGGCCTGCGAATCTTTTCCTGATGGCGCGATAATACGCGATCGGGCGAAAGGCTTTCGAGCACTCGAACTGCGTCGCTCGTATCCCGGCAGATCGCCGCGCGCCTGTACGGCAGCACGGAACGTCCCACCTGCAAACTGTGCGACACGTCGGCGATGGTCAGGTCGGGATGAGCGGCAAGATGGGCGGCAAGATTTCCAGTCGTTTTCTCGAGTGCCGATTCGGTGGCGGCGGAGAGCGGCAAAAGTTGCCAGGGCCGGTCCGACGGCGTAGCCGCAACGTCAGGGGCTTGTTCCAGCGCGACGTGTGCGTTGGTCCCGCCAATTCCAAAAGAGCTTACGCCCGCCCGCCGCGGCGCTCCAGCGGACTCCCACTCGGCCAGACGCGAATTGACAAAGAACGGACTGTTCGCGAAATCGATCCGCAGATTGGGAGTTTCGAAATGCAAACTCGGCGGGATCCGGCGATGCTGCAAAGCGAGCGCGGTTTTGATAAGCCCGGCCACGCCCGCCGCGGCATCCAGGTGGCCGATATTGGTCTTCACCGAGCCAACGGCGCAATACTGTTTTCGATTATTCGTGGCCCTCGAAAACGCCTGCATCAGCGCGGCCATCTCCACCGGATCGCCCAACGCGGTGCCGGTTCCGTGCGCCTCCACGTAAGAGACATCGGCAGGCTCGAAGCCGGCCATCGCTTGGGCCATCGCCACCACTTCGGCCTGGCTGTCGACGCCGGGCGCCGTGTAGCCCTGTTTGTGCGCGCCATCGTTATTGATGGCGACGCCCTTGATGACTGCGTAAATATGATCGCCGGAAGCGAGCGCGTCTTCCAGACGCTTCAACACCACGACGCCCGCCCCGTTGCTGTCGATCGTGCCTTGCGCTTGCGAATCGAAAGCGCGGCAACGGCCGTCCGGTGAGGCCGTGCCGCCTTCCTGATAAAGGTAGCCGCGGACCTGCGGCACATTGACGCTCACGCCGCCGGCCAGCGCCATGTCGCATTGATACGACAACAGACTTTGGCAGGCCAGGCTGACCGCCACGAGCGACGTCGAGCACGCCGTCTGCACCGTGATGGCCGGCCCTCTGAAGTTCAGTTTGTACGCGACGCGCGTGGTCAGGTGATCGTTCTTGTTATGGATTGACGCTTGGAACGTGCTGGTTGGATCGGCCGCCACTCCGGCCGAAATCAGGTTCGAAAGCAGGTAGGTGTTGATGCCCGCGCCCGCGTAGATGCCGGTGATTCCCGCATGCCGCAGCGGATCGTAGGCGGCGTTTTCGAGCGCCTCCCAACAACATTCGAGAAAGATGCGATGCTGCGGATCGGTGATTTCCGCTTCACGCGGCGTGAACCCGAAAAAGCGCGCGTCAAAGTTTTCGACGCCGTCGAGGACGCCATGGGCGGGCACGTAGGCGGGGCGCGCAATTAGATCCGGATCGTTTCCAGCGCGAATCAGTTCTTCTGTCGAAAAGCGGGAAATCGATTCCATTCCCGCCACCAGATTGTTCCAGAATTCGTCCGTCGAGCGGGCGCCGGGAAATCGTCCGGCCATGCCGACGATGGCGATCCCCTCGAATCCGTTATCGCTCACTGGGACTCCTTTGCCCGCGCCGCGCGGAATGCCTGCCGCTGCTTGGCCACACGGTCCTGGATCGCCTCGCGCTCGAAGGGCGAGTTGGCGCCATTCGCGAGAAACGCGGCCAGCGCGCTCACGGTGGGATGGCGGAACAGCTCCACCATTGGAAACTCGCGGCCGGTCTCTTCCCGAAGTCTGGCATAAAGCCGGGTGAGCAGCAGAGAATGTCCGCCGAGATCGAAGAAGTTTTCATCGACGCCGACAGTTTCGAGATTTAGCACCTGGCGCCAGATTTCGGCGATTCTGCTTTCCAGTTCATTCCTGGGCGGGGTTGCCGCCGACGCGCGACGGAACGGTTTCGATTGGGCCGCCAGGGCTTGATAGTCAACCTTACCGTGACGGCTGAGCCGCACGTTATCGATCAACCGAAAACGCGCCGGAAGCATAAACTCAGGCAGCGCGCGGCGAAGCCAATTCCGCAGTTCAGATTCTTCCGGCGTGTTTCCAGGCTTCAGGGCAACGTAGGCAACCAGCCTCTTTCCGTCGCCGGCGTCTTCACTCGCAACGGCTGCGTCGCCGACCGAAGGGTGTTCCGCGAGTACGGCCTCAATTTCAGACGGATCCACCCGGTATCCGCGCATCTTGATTTGCCGGTCGAGCCTGCCCAGATATTCGATTCGTCCATTGCCGAGCCACCGCACCAAGTCGCCTGTGCGATACAATCGCGCGCCTGGTGTTTCGGCAAACGGGTTCGGCAGGAAGCGTTCGGCGGTTAGAGCGGGAGCGTTTAAATAGCCCTCGGCCAATCCCGCGCCGCCAAGAAATAGCTCGCCCGATGCACCCACCGGAACCAGTTCCAGGCGAGGGTCGAGCACCAGCGTTTCGATATTCGGAAGAGGACGGCCGATCACAGGATGCCCGAATTCATTGGTGATGCGGCATTCGGTGGTGTCCACTGTGCATTCGGTTGGCCCGTACACATTGTGGAAACGTATGCGGGTGTGAGCAGCGAGCGAGGTCCACATCGCGACGTCGATGGCTTCGCCTCCCACCAGCACCGCTTTCAAATTGGGCAGCGCCGTCTCGACCGGACCGGCGGCCAGCAGCGGTTTCAGTTGCGCGGGAGTACAATCCAGCACCTCGATTTTCTCGCGCTCGAGCCAGGCGAGCATGGCCGGCGGATCGTAGCGGACCTCTTCGGGAACCATACACAGTGTGTGGCCGTGCAGCAATTGAATCCATTGTTTGACGGAGGCGTCGAACGTCAGCGGCGCGTTCAACGCCACTCGTAGCGGCGATCCCAGGTCCGCGTAGATTCTGCTTTCGAGCGCGCCCAACAAATTCACGACGGACTTGTGCCCGATCGCGACCGCCTTGGGTTTTCCTGTGCTGCCCGACGTAAAGATCGCGTACGCCAACCCGTTGGGCGTAGCTTCGATCTGGGAGTCTTCCGTTACGGCCGGCACTTCAACAACGGGAACGCCGGCCCTGGCGGCTTCCGCCGTTAGATGTTTCTCGGCAACGAAAGCGCAGACACCCGCGTCGCGCGCGAGCGCCAGCAAGCGTTCTTGCGGTTGGCTCGAATCGAGCGGCACATACGCCGCGCCCGCCTTCAGAATCCCAAGCAGCCCGGCAATCGCATGAACGGACCGATCCGCCAACAACCCGACCAACCCAACGCACCCTCGCCGCAGAAGAGCCTGGGCGACCGCACTCGCCGCGGCATCCAGTTCGCAGTACGTCAGTTGGGTGCGTCCGTCGGTCACCGCTACGCGATCCGGGGTCCGCGCCGCCTGTTCTTCGAAGGGCTGTTGCAAGGGTTGCTGCGCGATGGGCTGCACCGGTCCGCGCGATTGCGCCAACATGGCCTGACGCGATGCCGAATCCATAAGACCGAGCTCGTCCGCCGCGCAGTGGGGCCCATCCAGGGCGCTCACCAACAGCGTCTCGAATAGCCGCGCGATGTAGTCGACGTCATTGGCGGCGAAGCGCGACGCGTCGTAGCCCAATTCCATTTTCAAGCGATTCCCGAGCAACGCGCAGACGAGATGGAGTCCAAAGCGTTCAGTGCATACGTAGCGGCCAATAACGCATTCAGGCCAAACCTCCCAGGAAAAGCTGAAAGGGAAATCCGCGTCAACATCGGGATAATATGCAGCCCACTCGCGGCATTCCTGAAGCGCGCTCTCGATCTTGCGCTCGATGTCCTCGAATGGTTCGCTTGGTTCGTAACTCACGCGCAGGGGAACGGTTCGCGCCACAGGTCCGATGACGCCAGCCAACTCCGCGTAATCCCGGCCCGGAACAGTTACGGCTACTGGCGTCCGCAAGAGGATTTTCCAGCAAGCCAGCACCGATGCCTCGCGCAGCCGCCCAGCGGGGATTGAAATGGCGCCGAAGCGCGGCGCGAAGTCGCCCAATGGCGGGCGCAGCTCGAAAGCAAACGATACCGCGGCGGAATTTACGGGCGCAGGTTCGGACCAGCGGTCTCGTTCCGGAGCGTACTCGTCTTCATCCAGCAACCGATTCTGCCACTCGGCAAATTGCACGTACGGGATGCCCGCCTCGCGGGCGACTCCAGCGATGTGCGATGCCAGCATCCCCATGGTCGCCACATCCGCGCACATTGAAGATGCGCTGAGGATCAGCACGTTCCCAGCGAACAACGCCCGAAGCAAGGGACCGCCGGCCGCGCGCTCCATTGCAAACAGTCTGTCGACACTCGTCTCCCCCTCGATCTCAATCTCGCGCCACGCAGCCGGTACGCCGGCTCCGGGCACCAGGATCGGAGCCTTCATGCCGGGCACCTTTTGAAAACCCGCGTCAAAAATCTCTTGGGCCGCCACCTCTTCGAAACTTCGCCTCAGCTGCGCGACGTCTGCTCCATCCGGGATTAACAGCGCACACTGCACCCAACCCGCCATGCGCCACGCGCGGCGCTGCTGCGGTGACAGCCGGAACCCGGTCAAATCAGACGGCACTGGCGGCTCCGCTGGACGCTCGATACGGATCTCCCATCACAACCGCGATCTTTCTCGCGCCCTCGAATGCTTCGCGCCCGTGCGCCGCCAGCATGTTGTCGAGCACCAGCACGTCGCCCCGCTCCCAATCGAAGCTGAACTCCGCCGACGCGTATGCATCGCGAATGGGCTGCAATTCGCTTTCTTCGATCCGGCCGCCATCGCCATAGTAAGTATTGAAAGGCAGCTCGTCTTCGGGAACGCCGGCCAGGATCGATTCGCGCGTTGCCGGATCGAGGCTCGAAACATGAAAGAACAGCGCATGGTTGAACCAGAGCCATTCGGCCGTCGAGGGATGCTTGCGCAGCGCCGGCCGCAGTTGCCGGGTTCGCAAACGCTCCTCGCCGCGCCACTCAAAATCGATCGCCGCCTGGCGGCAATAGTCTTCCACCGCTTGCCGGTCCGAAGTTTGAAACGCATCCTGCCACGGCAGCCCTAAACCACCGCCATAATTGCGGACGTACATCACGCCCCGCTTCGAGAATTCGTCGACAACGCGTGGATCGATCGACTGCGTGATTTCACGAGTGGAAGCAATGGGCGTGCGGCCCCCGCGCAGTGCGGGTTCCAGGCAACAGAACCAGATCCGCATCGGCCATTCGAGCGTGTACGATTGCTCGCAATGCAGCAGGATCCGCTGGTCCGGCGGATGATCGGTCGAAGAATAAACGCGTCCTTGGATACTCGTGCGCGGCGAGGAACGCTCCCCGTACTCGATCAGCTTGTGGCACATTTCCCGAGCGAAGCCTTCCAGGCGCTCCGCTGAATCCACGTGGAAACCGCGGAAGAGAATGCCGCCGTGTTCCACCATCCGCGCCTCAATCCATTCGCGGCTTTCGCGCAGCCAGGGCACTGTGTCGATCTCAGGAACGGCCGGCTCGACGATCAGGGGCAGCTTGCGGCCGGGTTCGAAAACGCGGCTTTTCACCAGGCTGCCGGTCTGGAACCGCTGCGGGGCCGCTGCTTTTTTCGTCAGGCCTTCGAGGCCGCGCAATGCTTTCGGTTTCGGGTCCACGGGTTTTGTCACTTCCTCTCCGGCCATCTTGCGAAACTCCGCCAGGCGGGTCTCGGCTCGTGCGGCGGCTTCATTTAATATTCGCTCGAAGTCGCCGGCCATGCGCGCAATCGCGCCGGCTTCGAACTTAGCGGTATCGTACCGAAACACGGCGACGATCCCTCCGTCCGGCGTTTCTTGCGTCAGCACGCTCAAATCGAATGCCGCGGAATCGTGACCAAGTTCCAACGGCGTTGCGCGCACACCCGGTATTTCGATGGCCGCTTGCGGAGTGTTCTGCAGCAGGAACAGGACCTGGAACAGCGGGTTCCTACCCGCGTCGCGCGCCGGGTTGACAGCCTGCACGATTTGATGAAAGGGAGTGTCCTGGTGCGCGTACGCGCCCAGCGCCGTGTTGCGAACCCGCCGCAGAACTTCGCGGAAATCCGGATTGCTTTTCAAATCGGTTCGCAGCACGATCGTGTTCACGAAGAACCCGATCGCGCTCTCCGCTTCCAAATGGTTGCGATTAGCCACGTCGGTTCCCACGATCACGTCTTCTTGCCCGGAGTAGCAATAGAGCAGGGTTTTGAAGCCCGCCAGCAGAGTCATGAAGAGCGTAGCATTTTCTTTTCGGCTCAAGGCTCGCAGTAATTCGGGAAGGCCCGCGGCGAATCGCTGCTGGTAGGAAGCTCCGCGCGAGAGGAGTGGTGTCTTGGGCGCGCGGCCGGAGAACAGGCGGAGCTCTGTGAGCGGTCCCGCTAGTTGCCGTTTCCACCACTCGAGTTGAGTTCGCAAAAATCCGTCTTCTTCGAACCGCTGCCGATGCCACTCCGAGAATGCCGCGTATTGCAGCGGGGCCGGCAGCGTAACGGTGCGCCGCTCGATACTCGCCGAATAAAGCAAGCTCAGTTCCTTCGCGAACACGGCCAGCGACCACGCATCGCCGATCAGATGATGCATGCACAAAAGGAGAACCCACTCCGACTCGGATTCCCGGACAAGTGCGGCGCGCCAAGCGGGCGTGGCCTCGAGATTGAAGGGACGCGAGCCAAAAGCGTCATCTCGAATATCGATTACGGGAAGACGGGCGGGCCAATCCGGATGGACTATCTGAATCGCCGTATCGCCCGAGTTTGCGAACGTGGTGCGCAAGATCTCATGGCGCTTAACCACTTCATCGAGTGCCGATTCAAGCACTGAGGGATGGAGTGTCCCCGTAAGACGCACCGCCACATTGACGTGATAAGCCGTACTGGCGGGATCGATTTGAGCCAGAAACCACAGCCGCTCCTGGAGCAGCGAGATGCGCGCGGGACCGGCGCGAGGCTGTTCGCAGGATGGCGCCGCAGCCCGC
>DATDHK010000345.1:0-4667 GCA_036521635.1 Bryobacteraceae bacterium
ATCTCAAAGCAGGGCGGCGACTATTTTGCCAAGCGCGAAAATGAAGCGTCGGTCTATGCTTTAGATGCGAAGATCGCAGACGAGCTTTCCAAAGCGGCTGCCGACGTCAAGGAAGCGCCGCCTCCTCCGAAGAAAAAATGACCGGGCTCCTTACCGACCTCTACCAGCTCACGATGGCGGCCGGTTATTTCGAAGCTGGTAAGTCGGGCGAGATCGCCACTTTCGAATTGTTCTTCCGGCACCTGCCGCGTTACCGCAATTTCGTGCTGAGTGCCGGACTGGAGCAAGCGGTCGAATACCTCACGAATCTGCGGTTCACCGGCGACGAGATTGGCTATTTGAAATCGCTGCCGCAATTCAAGCGCGCGGCCCCGGAATTTTTCGACTTCCTCCGCAACCTGCATTTCACCGGCGACTTGTTCTCGATTCCGGAAGGCACGCCGATTTTTGCCGGCGAGCCGATGCTCACCGTTCGCGCGCCTTTGATCGAGGCGCAAATTGCCGAGACTTATTTGCTGGCAACGGTCGGTTTCCAATCGCTGATCGCAACCAAGGCGGCGCGCATGGTGGAGGTCGCCGGCGGACGCGCCGTAGTGGACTTCGGTACTCGCCGCGCGCATTCGCCCGAAGCCGGAGTGCTGGCGGGCCGTGCCGCGTACATCGGCGGCTGCATCGGCACCAGCAATACCGAAACCGGATTCCGCTACGGCATCCCCGTTTTCGGGACGGCCGCGCACTCTTGGATACAGGCTTTCGCCAACGAGCACGAGGCCTATCAGCGGCTGCAGAAAATGCTGGGCAACGCCACAATTTATTTGATCGACACCTACAACACGATAGAAGGCGCCAGGCTGGCCGCGTCGCTCGGCCGGCCGCTCTGGGGTGTGCGATTGGACAGCGGCAATCTCGTCGAACTTTCTCGAGCGGTGCGCAAGATCCTCGACGACGCCGGACTGACGGACGCGAAGATCATGGCGACCAGCGATCTGAACGAGTACAAAATTCTGGAGTACGCAGCGGCGGGCGTGCCCATCGACGCCTTCGGAGTGGGCACGGACTTAGCGACCTCCACGGATTCTCCAAACATCGGCGTGGTCTACAAGCTGGTGGAACTTGGCGGACGCAACACGGCCAAATTCAGCGAGGACAAACACACTCTGCCTGGCGCCAAGCAAGTGTTCCGCTTCGCCGGACACGACACCATTGCTTGTTCCTGGGAGTGCCTCGGATGTGGTCCGGGCGAGCCTGAGGCGCGGGCGCTGCTTCGCCCAGTTTTGTTGGGTGGCAAGCTGGTGGACCCGCTTCCGAAAATTGAGGCGGCGCGTAAATATGCCGCCGAATCCATCAAGCGTTTGCCCACGGCCATTCGCAGTTTGTTCGACACGGATCAGCAGTATCGCGTCGAACACAGCCCCGCGCTAATGGCCCTCTACGAGAAGGTGCGAGATGAAAACGGTCTTCTTCGACATCGACACGCAGATTGATTTTGTCTATCCGGCGGGCGCGCTATATGTGCCGGGCGCGGAAAAGATCCTGCCGGTCATAGGCCAACTCAATCGCAAAGCGCCCATGGTGATATCGACCATGGACGCGCATTCTGAAAACGACGCCGAGTTTCAGATTTATCCACATCATTGCGTTGCAGGCACGGTTGGCCAGCAGAAGCCCGCGGCGACGCTGATCGACAAACGCGACCAGCAGATTATCATCGAAAAACAAACGCTGGACTGTTTCAGCAATCCGAAATTATCGCCGCTGCTCGCCGAACTCAATGCCGATCGATATGTTGTGTACGGAGTGGTTACCGAAATTTGCGTGCGGCTGGCGATCTTCGGATTGCTCAAGACCGGCAAGCGAGTGGAACTGGTGACGGACGCCGTGAAGGCTCTGGATGAAGACGCCGCGAATAGGATGATTTCCGAATTCGTGGCGGCTGGCGGGCGCCAGATTCAATCAGCGGACCTTATCTAAATACGCCAGGTACGCCCGAATCAGCAGGTACGAATCGTAGTAATCGTCGAAGTGGATCGCATCCATCCGGTCGCGCCGCGTGTGCAAAATCGGCCAAGTCTCCTGGGTAAGAGAATGGATGTTGATCGTCGGCGCCTTGTGATCCTGAAAAGAATCGGAATCGGAACGGCCGACTTTGTGGGCGTTGACCACACTTAGCGATAACTTGAAAGTGCTCGCCACCCGCAGAAGAGCTTCGGCCATATTCCGGTCGGCGCGATCCATTTCGAATTTCGTTGGACCCGTGCCCAGTGAATCCAGATTCACTACGGCGTTCAGTTTCTCGAGGCCGGCTTTGCCCAGTTCGCGCACATAAAATTTCGATCCCACCAAACCCTGCTCTTCATGGGTGAAGCCGACAAGCACGAAAGTGTGGCGGCGAGGGGCGGCTTTCAGGCTGGTGAAAAGAGCGGGCAGCATGGAGCATCCGCTCCAGTTGTCCACGACGCCTTTCCCGCGATCGACGAAATCGGTGTGAGCGCCCACCAGAATTACCGAATCGGTTTCGCCCGGAAGAGTGCAAATTATGTTCGGCGATTTCACGTGCTTCAGTGGTTGCTCGCGCAGCCGGTCGCCGGTGCAGCCGGCCTCTTCAAACATGCTATGCAGCTTCTGTTCCCGCTTGAGATTGCTGTCTTCCACCGCGCGCAGGTTGCGTTCTATGATGTCCTTCGAAACCGTCGCAAACTCGATGGAAGTCTGCGCCGCCAGCGGTAGCAGCACCAGCAGCGCACAAATCAGGCGCGCCATTCGAGCACGCCGTTATCCTCGCGATGGGTGACTCTTCCCTGGCGCTGCATGTGTTCGAGATGGGCCAACACCTCGAATATGGCGAAATGATGATTGATGGGCGAGAGCGGCTTGCGCCACAATTCCGCCACCATCCCATGCGCCGTCCGCGGCGATTCGTGAACCAAACCAAAAATCTCGTTACATCGCTCATGATGGTGCCCGATGGTGTCCGCAATCCATGCGCGATGTCCGGAAAACGGCTCGCCATGGCCGGGCAGAATCAGGTCCACATCCAGTCCGATCATGTTTTGGAGAGATTCCAAAAACTCCGCCAGCATGTCGCGGCCGGGGTGCCAGGAAATGTTGGGGGTGATGTATTCCAGAATCTGATCGCCTGAAAAAAGCAGTTTGCGTTCACGCGAATAGAGGCAGATGTGGCCGGGCGAATGGCCCGACGTCCAGATAATTTCGAATGGGCCCAGCGCCGTTTCGATTTGTTCGCCGCCGGAGAATAGACGATTTGGCTTCAGGTCGTCAAAGTTCTTCCGAACTACGAAGAAATGCGCTTCCATCTTTTGTTCGAGCGCCTCTGGTACGCCGGCCTGCCGGTAAACGTCGTCCAGCCAGGGAATTCGCCGGCCGCCGCCGGTTACCAGTTTGAGGTGGCGGGCTTCCACTTCGTGCATCGCAAGCTGCGCGCCGCTCAACTCCACTAGCCGGGCGGCCATCCCCATGTGGTCCGGATGCATGTGCGTCAAAAGAATCTGCCGAATATCGGTCCACGCCAAGCCGCGCTTTTCCATCGCGGCGCGCAGGGTTTCGAAAGCGGGCTCGGTGTTCATGCCGCAATCGATCAGCAGATAACCGTCGCGGAGCGCCACCAGGTAGACGTTCACCGATTGCAGTTCGAACGGAAGCGGTAGCGCGAGGGCGAGAATATCCGGGTAGACTTCGCGGAATTCAGTCATCTAGACCGCATCGCTCGCGTGATAGGAACTTCGGACCAGCGGCCCGGATTCGACGTGGGAAAAACCCAACTGGTAACCCAGCCGCTTGAGTTCGTCGAATTCGTTTTGTGGAACGTAGCGGATGATCGGCAAATGCTTCGCGGACGGGCGAAGATACTGCCCCAGCGTTAAGATCTCTACGTTGTGCGCCCGCAGGTCGCGCATCACCTGCTCGACCTCGGAAATGTTTTCGCCGAGGCCGAGCATTAATCCCGACTTGGTGGGCACGAACGGCCGCAGACACTTTGCGTGGGCCAGCATGTCGAGCGAACGCTCATAGCGCGCGCCCAGCCGGACCTGCCGGTAAAGCCGCGGCACCGTTTCGATGTTGTGATTCAAGACGTCGGGGTGGGCGTTCATGACGATCTCCATGGCTTCGTGTGACCCTTGAAAATCGGGGACAAGAACTTCCACCTTGCAGCCCGGGATTCTCTCGCGAATGGCCTGGATAGTGAGTGCGAATAACTCGGCGCCGCCATCTTTGCGATCGTCGCGATTCACGCTGGTCAGCACCGCATACTTCAGTCCGAGGGCTGCGCAGGCTTCGGCGACGCGGCGCGGCTCGTCGTAATCCACCGGCAGCGGCGCGCCCTTTTGGACTGCGCAGAATCCGCAGCGTCGCGTGCATACATTTCCTAAAAGCATGAAGGTTGCTGTGCGCCGATTCCAGCATTCGCCGGTGTTGGGGCACGCGGCGCTTTCGCAGACGGTGTGCAGATTCAGTTCGCGCACCAGGCGTTTCAGCTCGTGATAATTTTCTCCTGAAGGCGCGGGGGCACGTAGCCAGGGAGGGCGTTCGAGCTTGGGAGTTAGAGTGACTAGCACTGCTTCTAGTTTATAGTGTGGGCAGATTGGGAATCTGCGGCCGATTGGTAATCGGCCTGTCGATTGAAGCTTCACCGGACAGGCCGATTACCA
>DATDHK010000346.1:0-11189 GCA_036521635.1 Bryobacteraceae bacterium
CCTTACGGCCTCCCTCTTCGGCCAGCCCGCTTTTACCGTCCTGCTCAAGCCAGGGCGCGACGCCGGTCAGACGGTCGACGAAGAGTACACCAAGAAGATTCGCGAGTACACAACTGAGCCGTTCTTCAACTCACCGCTCACCGACTATTTGCCCGCGTCGAAGACTGTCCCAACCCCCAAGGCCGTGCTCGGCGACATCGCCGGCGCGCCCGGCATCCTGCCTTATTCGCACGAAGTGTACAGCTACATGCGGATGCTGGAAAAGGCCAGCCCGCGCGTCAAAGTCTTCAGCATCGGCAAGACGGAGGAAGGCCGCGAAATGATCGCGGTGGCCGTCGCGTCCGAAAAATTGATCGCGTCGCTCGATGAAAACGGCGCCCGGCTGGCCAAGCTCGCCGACCCCCGCACCATCAAGCTCGACGACGCCGAAGCCGAAAAACTGGTCGCCGCCTCCACCCCCATCTACTACATCACCGGCACTATCCACTCGCCCGAGACCGGCGCGCCCACTGCCCTGATGGAGCTGGCTTACCGGCTTGCGGTCGACGAAAGCCCGTACATCAAATTCATCCGCGACAACGTGATCACGCTGATCACCCCCATTGTCGAAGTGGACGGGCGCGATCGCATGGTGGACATCTATCGCTGGCACCTCGCGAATCCCGGCAAGCAGTGGCCGAGTTTGATTTACTGGGGCCACTATGTCGCGCACGACAATAATCGCGACGCCATGGGGCTCACCTTGCAGCTCACCCGAAACGTCCTCAACACATTCGTCGGATGGAAGGCCCAGGTGCTGCACGACCTGCACGAATCGGTGCCCTACCTGTACGACAACACCGTGGGCGACGGTCCATACAACGCCTGGATCGATCCGATTCTGGCCGACGAGTGGCAAATGATGGGCTGGAACAACGTTTCGGAAATGACGAAATTCGGAATGCCCGGCGTCTTCACGCATGGCACTTTCGACACCTGGTCGCCCAGCTACCTGATGTTTATCGCGGCCATGCACAACGGCATCAGCCGCCTCTACGAAACGTTCGGCAACGGCGGCGCGGATACCGAAGAGCGCACTCTGCGCCCCAACGAATACGCGCGCACCTGGTACAAGCAGAATCCGCCGCTGCCAAAAACAAAATGGTCGCAGCGCAACAACAACAACTACGAGCAGACTGGCGTGCTCACCGCGCTCGCCTACTTCGCCACCAACAACAAGATTTTCCTGCGCAATTTTTATTTGAAAGCCAAGCGCTCCATCGAAAAGCCCGCGACCGCCGGACCGGCCGCCTACGTTTTCTCCGCCGACGATCCCCGGCCCGGCGCGCAAGCCGACCTCATCAGAATGTTGCAGGATCAGGGCTGTGAGATTTCCCGCGCCAGCGCGGCCTTCACCGTCATGATGCCCGCTAAGAAAACTCCGCCGCGCGGCGGACGCGGTACCGGCAGTGATGCCGCGCAATCCGATGCACCGGCCGAAACCCCCAGCGGCAAGCCCAAGGAAAAACCCAAGCCCGAACCGCGCACTTTCCCCGCGGGCAGCTACGTCCTGCGTATGGATCAACCCTATAGCCGCATCGCCGACACCCTGCTCGACTATCAATACTGGGCCGCCAACGATCCGCAGAAATCGATTTACGACGACACCGGCTGGACCTTCGGCGAGCTCGGCAACGTGCAAGTGGCGCGCGTGAGCGATCTCAAAGTGCTCGACGCAGCCATGACCCGGATTCAGGGTCCGGTGCAAGCACCCGGTGGAGTGGAAGGAACCGGCGCAGTCTTCCTGATAAATCACAACGCCGATCATGCCTTGGCAACGCTGCGCTATCGCTTCCCGCGCGCATCGTTTGAAGCCGCCGAGGAGCCGTTCGAAGCGGCCGGACATAAGTTCAATCGTGGATCGTTCATCGTCACCAACGTACCCTCCGACGATCTGGCCAAAGCGGCCGCCGAACTAGGTGTGCAGGCTTACGCCGCGGCAGCCGCGCCCACCGTGAAAACGCATCCGCTCCGCGCGGCGCGCATCGCCATCATGCACACCTGGCTCAGCACGCAGGGTGAAGGCTGGTGGCGGATCGAGTTTGACCGCCTGAAGATTCCCTACGACTACATCAACACGCAAACGGTTTCCAGGAACGGCGACCTGCGTTCCAAATACGATGTGATCGTCTTCGCCCCCGGCGTGCGCGGAAATCCGCAGGCGATTATCGATGGCCTGCCGATGTACGGAAACGCTCTGCCGTGGAAAGTCACGCCGCTCACGCCGAATCTGGCGAAGACCGACGAGACCGACGACATGCGTCCGGGCCTGGGCTGGAACGGTCTCGAACATTTGCAGGACTTCGTGCGCAAGGGCGGACTGCTCATCACCGCCAACGACACCGCCAACTTCGCCGTAGCGTTTGGATTCACGCCAGGCGTCGGCATCGCGCCCGCGCAGCGGCTGAAGGTGACCGGCTCCGCGTTGCGGTCGAAAATGATCGACGCGGCCAGCCCCATCGCCTACGGATTCAGCGACAATCTCGCGATCTTCGCCTCGAACCCGCCCCTCTTTAGCGTGGCGAACATGTCGGGCGGTGGCGGCGGACGGCGCGGCGGACCCGAAGAGCGCGAGCGTCCAACCGGCCGCGGCACGGCCGACGATCCCGACGTGCCCCAGGGCCGCGCGCCAATCGACGCCCCCGAACTCCCGCACGCCGAAACATGGGAGCCCCTGCCCTTGACCGATGAGCAGCTTCGCAATCCGGTGAACGTAATCCCGGTTGCTGCCCGTCCCCGCGTGGTGCTGCGCTACGCCAACGCGAATGAGCTGCTGGTTTCCGGCCTGCTCGACAACGGCAGCGAGCTGGCCCAGCACGCCGCGGTGATCGACTCGCCCTACGGCGCCGGCCATGTGGTGTTGTTCTCCAACAACCCGTTCTGGCGCGCGGAAACCAAGGGCAGTTATTTCCTGGTATTCAACGCCATCCTAAACTTCGACAACTTGAATGCGGGAAGAAAACTAGCAGACAGATAACATGTGGGGCAGGTTGGCAACCTGCCGGCCGATGTTAATCGGCCTGCTGTTGAACTTTATCGGACTATTCAACAAGCCGATTTGACAATCGGCGGCAGGATGCCATCCTGCCCCACAAAAATCACTCTTCCCTCAACGCCACCATCGGCTCCAACCGCGCGGCCCGCAACGCCGGCAGCAAGCTCGCAAATATCGCGACCGCCGCCAGCAGCACATCGGCCAACCCAACCGTCCACGGATCGCCGGGCTTCAGCCCGTAGAGCAACGAGCTCGCCGTCCGCGCCACTGCAATCGCCAGCGCGGAGCCAATCACCAGCCCAGTCGCAATCAACACCGCAGCCTCCCGCAACACCAGCCGCATCACGTTCACCTTGCTTGCCCCCAGCGCGATCCGGATCCCGATTTCATTCCGCCGCCGCGCCACCATGTACGAGATGACGCCATACAAACCGACCGTCGCCAGAATCGCGGCAAGAAATCCGAAGAAACCAGAGAGCGTCGCCATCAGCCGCTCCTTCAGCAGCGACTCCTGCACCTGCGTTTTGAAAACCTGGAATTGAACCGACGCGCCGGCGTTCTGAGACACAATGGTTCTCTTGACCGCTTGCATCACCGAGCCGATCGGCAGACCGGACCGCACCATAAAATGCGTCCCCGTCCCCGGTTCCTTATTTTGACTCGCCGCAACAAAGGCCGTCGGGATGAACTTGTCGCGCAGGTTCCGGTATTTTGAATTCCTGATCAGGCCGACAATTTGATATAGGTGTTGGGGATCGCCGGGTCCGACAAGCATGCGAAATTCCCTTCCGATCGGACTCTTCCCGCCAAGAAACTTTGTGGAAAACTCCTGGTTTACAACCGCCACCTCGGGCGATGAAGCAGTGTCGCGATCGTCGAAATCGCGGCCCGCCAGCAACGGCGTACCCATGGTTTGAAAATAGCCCGAGCTGACCCGGTTGAACCACGGCGTCATGCGATTCTTCGTGCTCTCACCGGAAATTTCAATCGAATCGTTCCAGCCCGATCCGCTGATGGGCACGATGTTGACGGACGCGGCCCGCTCCACGCCGGGAGTCGTCCGCAGCCGGTCCAGAAGTTCACGATAAAAGACGCCGCGCCGTGCAGCGGCATAGCCGAGACGCGAAATGTCCACGCCCGCGATCAGCAATCCGTCCTGCCGAAAGCCGGCATCCACGGTCATAAGGTTTCGCAGACTGCCCACGAAAAGCAGAGCGCCAATCAGCAGCACAATGCAAAGCGCCACCTGACTCACCACCAGAACACGCCGCAGCCCGAACCGTTGCCGATCGGCCGTCAAACCGCGGCCGGAAGCTTTCATCGCGGCCCCCGGATTCGTCTGCGTGGCCCGAAGCGCGGGCGTCAAGCCAAACAGGATGCAAGTAAGCACCGCGACGCCGGACGTGAAAGCCAGCACGCGCCAGTCCGGCTGCAGCGTCAAGTACAGAGGGTCATTGCCCGTGGATAAAAACGCAACCAGATTATTGCCGAGCAATTGCGCCAGCAAGACGCCCAGCGCAGTGCCCACGAGCGTCAACAAAAGACTCTCGGCGAGCAATTGGCGGATCAGCCGCCCGCGGTCCGCGCCGATGGCCAAACGCACCGCCATCTCGCGCTCCCGTGTGCTGGCGCGCGCCAGCGTCAAATTTGCCAGATTCGCGCAAGCGATCAACAACACCAGTCCCGCGATTCCCAACAACAGCAGCAGCGGCTGTTCGTATTGCTTCCGCAACGATGAAACACCCGAGCCCGCCGGCAGGGCCGTCAGTTTGTATTGCACGTAATACTTTGCCGAGTCGGCCCTATAATTCTGCGGCACGGTGCTTTCGAACACAGCCGGAGACATTGCCGCCGCTTGCGCCGTGGCTCGCTCAATCGTCCAGCCGGGCTTCAGCCGCCCGATGACGGCCAGCCACCAGTGATGCCGCTTCGCCGTATGACTGTTCTCGCCGTTGATCAGCGGTTCCGCGCACACCGGAACGGCCACATCGAAATTTCGCCCAACTTCGACGCCAAAAAATTCAGGCGGCGCCACCCCCATTACCTCGATAGAGTGCCCGTCGAGTGAAACCTTCTTCCCCAGCACCTGCGAATCGCCGCCAAATTCACGCTGCCAGAACGGATAACTGATCACCGCCGCGGGCGACCCGCAACCGGCAACATCGTCATCGTCGCTAATCAAGCGGCCCAGCAATGGCCGCACGCCCAGGGTCTGGAAAAACTGGCCGCTCACCCACAGTCCTTCCGCAAAACGGGCCTCGCCGCCCACCGCAAGATTCATGCGAGCGTCGCCCCAGGCGAAGATACCGGAGAAGGCTTGTTGATGCTTGCGAATCTGCTCCCATTGAGGATAGGTGAAGCTCGGCCGCCGGTCGGAAAAATTGCCGGAACAGCAATTGTCATTCTCGGCGATCTGTAGCTCGGCAAGTTGCTCGGAGTGCGCCACCGGCAGCATGCGCAGACGCACGGCGTTGAGCAGCTCGAAGATGGCGGTGTTCGCGCCGATCCCTAATGCAAGCGAAATGGTGGCGACGGCGAAGAAGCCCGGATTCATCCGCAACAAGCGGGCGCCATAGCGGAAATCCTGCCACAGCCCTTCCAGCAGACGGCTTGCGTTCATGTCAGAAGGACGATGCGTGTGGTAAGAAGTTAGCTAAGTCTTTCCGAGCCGCGACCGTCAGGGAGCGGTCTTACTTAGAACGGCAAATCCCGCTGCCCGGCCTTCGGCATCGCCAGCGCCGAGTTAGCCAGGAACGGATACGGATTCACCGGCGTCCCACCCATCCGCACCTCGTAATGCAGATGCGGCGAAGTGACCCGCCCGCTGGCGCCCGACTGCCCGATGATGGCGCCCCGCCGGATCTCCTGCCCGGTGATCACGTCAAAACGGGAAAGGTGACCGTAGTAAGTCTGAAGCCCGTTGCCATGGTCTACCTTGACCAGCCGTCCATAGCCGCCGCTCCATTCCGCGAAAACTACGATGCCGTCGGCGGTGGCGTGAACAGCAGTTCCCATCGCCGCCGAAAGATCGACTCCGGTATGGATCGCGCCTTCTCCCGAGAACGGATCGGTGCGGCCCCCAAACGAACTCAGCAGCCGCCCTTGCACCGGCCACAAACTGGGCCGGATGTTGGTCTGCCATTGCTTTGGATAATTCCGGTAAAGTGTTGAAATAGAAGCCGACTGCAGGAAATTATATTCACCCAGGGATTGTCTGAAGGTAGGCGTCAACGATACGCCGTTCGCGACGTCGGTCGAGGTCTCCGGCTTGCGCTTCAACCCGTAAGCCACTGAAACTTCGCTGGCAAACGTCTGCAGCGTGGCCAACTGCTCATTTTTCTGATTGGTGACCCTTTGCAGCTCCTGGTACCGGGTCCGCAAGGAATCCACTTCCTGGCGCAGCGAGTTGTAGTTGGAAACCTTCCAACTCATGCGCGCATAGCTTCCAAGGAACCCAAACACGAACAGACAACCGAACAGGGCAACTGCAAAGGCAGCGTAAATAGCTTTGTGCGGGATGTGTATACGACGCAAACGCCCATGAAGCGAGTGCGCCAACACAAGCACAAAGTATGGCTGGTGAGGCATGGATCTCCTAACTTGAATCGGCACGACCCATTGAAAGCTGGACGCGATGGGCCGTAGGCCGGAGAGTACCAACAGAAACTTCGGACGAAGGCTAAGGATACTTCATCTGGGGAGGGGTGTCAAGTTAGGATAATGTAAGAACGACTACAATGTGGGGGGGGGCCAGCCTGCCCCACAGTCCTTTCTACGGTCCGGCTGCCCCGCCCTTCCGCCTTACGTCTATGTTCAACCGCTTGATTTTCTGATTCAGCGTCGAGAGCGGAATGCTTAGCTTTTCGGCGGCGTCGGTCTGGCTCCAATTCACCGTCTCCAAAGTTTCGATGATTTTGCGGCGCTCGTAGTCGGCCACGATTTCAAACAGCGATGCATCGGCCGGCAGTGTGCCGCTTTCGTCCCGGCGGATTCGGACGCCGCCCGCTTGCAGGATCGAATCCGGCAGCACATCCACCGCAACCGTCGCCTGCGAGGCCAGCACTACCGCGCGCTCCACTGCGTTTTCCAGTTCGCGGACATTGCCGGGCCAATTGTAATCCATCAGCAACTGCATCGCGTCCGGCTCAAAGCGCAGTTGACTCTTGCCCTCGGAGTCCAAAAACTTTTCGTTGTCGCGGCAATACTTCGTGAAGAAGTGTTCGATCAACAGCGGAATGTCTTCCTTGCGCTCCCGCAATGGCGACAGCACCAGGTTGATCACGTTGAGCCGGTAATAAAGGTCTTCGCGGAACTTGCCCTCCTCCACCAACCGCTTCAGCTCGGCGTTGGTGGCCGCAATGATGCGCACGTCTACTTTGACTGTCTCCGTGGACCCGACCGGCATAAACTCGCGCTCTTGAATCACGCGCAGCAGCTTGGCCTGCGTTTCCTGGCTGATCGTCCCGATTTCATCGAAGAAAATTGTTCCGCGGTTGGCCGTCTCGAAGTAGCCCTTGCGCGCGGCTACCGCGCCCGTGAATGCGCCCTTCACATGACCGAACAGCGCTGACTCCAACAAATCCGTGGGCACCGACCCGCTGTTGACCGGCACGAATAATTGATCCGCCCGCGCCGAATTCGCGTGCACCGCCTTGGCGATCAATTCCTTGCCCGTTCCCGTTTCACCGGTGATCAGAATCGTCGCGCGGCTGGGGGCAACCTGCGTCACCAGGTCGAGGATGCGCAACATGCGCTCGCTCTTCCCGATGATGTTCGGAAAACTGTAGCGCTCTTTGAGCGCCCGCTTGAGCTGCGTGTTCTCGCGCTCCAGCCGGGTGCTGGCGATCATCCGCTCGATTTCGATCAGCAGCTTTTCGTTGTCCCAGGGCTTCGAGAAATAATCGTTCGCGCCGCTCTTCAACGCGTCGACCGCAACTTCCACCGACCCGTACGCCGTGATCATAAAAATCGGCGTCTCGGAATCGCGCTCGCGGACCTCTTTCAGGACCTCCATGCCGGACCGGTCCGGCATCATCAGGTCCAACAGCACCAGATCGTAGCTTCCGTTTTCCAGGCGCCGTAAACCTTCGGCGCCGTTCTGGGCCAGCTCCACCGAGTAGCCCTCCAGACTCAGCAACACTTCGAGGCTCTCCCGGATTTCCGTTTCGTCGTCGATTACTAAGATGCGTGCTTTGGGAATCGCAGAACCCGGTTCATCCGGGGGATATTGATCAGGCATGCACGAGCTTTCTCGCCAACGGAAGCTCTACATGGAAGCGCGCACCGGCGCCCGGACGGCTGTCGACTTCGATGGTCCCTCCGTGCTCGCGCACGATGCCATAGGTAACCGAAAGCCCGAGGCCAGTGCCCTTCTTCGCGCCTTTTGTCGTGAAAAACGGATCGTAGATCCGGGCCATGTGCTCCGGCGGAATGCCCTGCCCGCTGTCCACTACATCGATGCGGGCAAATCCCTCTTCGCAACGCGTCCGCACCGCCAGCGTGCCGCCGGATTCCATGGCGTCGCGCGCATTCAGGAACAGATTCAGGAAAACCTGCTGCAGCTTGCCCGAATTTCCCTTTACCCCTCCGAGGGCTTGCTGCAGGTCCAGCTCGACCTTGATGTTGGATTTCTCAAGCTGATGCTCGATCAGGTTGAGCGTCTCCTGAATCACGCGGTTCACGTCTACTTCGACAAATTCGGTTGGCGACGTTCTGGAAAAACTGAGCAGCGAGTTTACGATTTCGCTCGCGCGGAAAGTCTGCTTGGCGATCTTGTCCAACAGTTTGGACTTTTGGTCGTCGCCGGAAATCTGCTTGGCCAGCACCTGCGCGTAAGTCGAAATCACGGCCAGCGGCGTATTCACTTCGTGCGCCACGCCGGCGGCCAGCAGCCCGATGGAGCTTAGTTTGTCCGCCTGGACCAGCCGCCGCTCCAGCTCGTCGCGATCCGTGATGTCGTCGAAGATAATCAGCCGCCCGATCTGCTGCAAATCTTTCGAGACCAGCGGCGCAATCGCCACGTTCAAGGTATAGGTCACCGGCTGCTCGCCGCCATGCCCGTTGGCGCCCGGCTTGAGGACAAATTTGTAGATGTTGCGAACGCCGGTGTCGCCGCGTATCTGCTCGAACTTTTCGCACAGATCGTGCGGGAACAGCTCCGCCAGCCGCCGCCCCAGCGCAGCGTCGCGGGTGATGCCGGTCAGCCGCTCAATCTGCGTGTTCCAGCTTTCCACGCGATCGTCCAGGTCGGCCGCAAGAATCCCGACGTTGATCGACTCGACGATGTTCTCGCTGAATTCCTTCAGCCGCTCGTACTCTTCCACCTTGCGCTGGAGCGAACGATACAGGCGCGCATTCTCCACCGCGATGCTCACGTATCCGGCCAGCGTGATCAGCAATTCGACGTCGTCGCTCGAAAGGAAATCGCCCTTATCAGTCCGGCTGATGGCCAGGTAAGCGATAGTGCGCCCTCGCACCGTGCACGGGAAATAGTATGTAAGATCAAGCTCCGCGATGGTGTTCCGGACGGACGCCGGCCATTCGTGCGAAACAACATCCAGCAGGTGGCGTGTGCGCTCAAAAAACAGATAAGGCTTGGTCGGGTGCGAGCCCAGGAAGCTCAAATCCGGTTCCTGCGGCGGACGCCCGCTGCGCTCCCGCCGGGTTCCCATGGTCATGTGCAGACGGAACCGGTCGTCGTGGTCGTCCGACAGGAAGAACGCCACATGCTGGATGGAGAGAGTGTGCACCAGCCGGTCCGCCACCGAGCGCAGCATCTCGTCCAGGTTCGTTTCCGATCCCAACTCGCGCGCAAACTCGATCAGCGTGCGGCGATAATCGTAGCGATCCTTATAGAAGAAATAGCGGTCGAGCTGCTCCTGTAGCCAATCGCGAATTGGTTGGAAGATGAACGTGGCGAAGACGATCAAACCCACGATCGCGGCCGGGCTAAGGTCTTCTGGCCGTGTAAACGAGAAGATCAGTCCATAAAAGATGCCCAGAACCACCAGCGTCGCGAGCGTGTAAACGTAACCCTGCTGGAAAATGATGTCGACGTCCATCAGGCGATAGCGCAAAATCGCGTAGGCCCAGGTGAGCGGAACCAGGATCAGCGACAGCACGGCCATCTTCTGGTAATGGCCCGGCAGCGATCCGAAAAGATAGGGCACGGCGTACACCAGCGTGAAGGGGACCACGCCGACCAAAGCCCCGTTCCGCAAGTATTTCAACTGCCGCCGGACCAGCGGGTCTTCCACCTGCGGCGTCTTCAGCCACAAAGCCAGCGCGCCGCCTAAATAGGCCAGGCTCAGGTACAGCAGCCAAACCCGGTCCAGGAACCAGTTGACTTCAATGAGCGAGGCGGCCACCCGCAACATGCCCTTGGCCACCAGGACCCACACCGCCAGCAAAAACAAACCCGGAACGTACAGCAGCAGGGCGCTGCCGCGGCGGTCGAACCACTTCGCATGTTCAGGAAAAACAAGGCAAAAGTGCAGGAAGATGGTGGGCGCGAGGATTCCGGCCGCGACATTGCCGAAATAGATCACCTGGTCGAAGGCGTTCAGCTTACCCGTGAAGTGGAAGCAGAAAAATACAAACGAAGCCAAACACAGAACGTAAAAGTGCACGGATCGGGGCGCGCTGACCCGGCGATAGTAGACAAATAACCCGATCAATAGGTAGGCCACACCCACCGCATATTGGTAGTAAATCGCCCGATCGAGTACTACCTCGCCGATGATCACCTGTGCGGTCAGCGTAACCGAGCCCCGGCGCCACACGTAGTCCGGCTTGGTCCAGACCACGATGTGCTGCAAGGCTTTGGGCACGTCGACAGTTTTGTGGATGGCGGCGCCGGCTATCTGGAGCAACACGTCGCCAGCCCGTATTCCCGCGTTGTCGGCCCCGCTGGCGGGCGTCACGTGCAGGGCAACCACAATGCCTTCACCGTTGGCGGCCGCGCGGTCCACCCAGATCACGCCGTCGTCGGGGAGCCGGTACATGCTCTGCTGGCGGAAGTTGATGGTGGCGCAGCACACCGCCGCCACTGTCAGGATAAACAGCAGCGCGCTAACGAACTGTGTTTTGATATCCCTCACACGCTCAATCCGGTCCCATAAAACAGACCACTTCCTTTTGCTCTTTCGCACTCCCC
>DATDHK010000347.1:0-8618 GCA_036521635.1 Bryobacteraceae bacterium
GGTCCGCTGACCACAAATGCGGGCGTGTACACCACGCTCGAACAGTTTCAGAGTATGGAGCGCGCTTCGTCGCCGGAGACCCGGCTGAACTGGCGATTCCAGCAGGCGCTTTACCGCGCTTACTACGATGCTTACGTGCGGCGGCGGTTGCTTTACGAAACTGGGCTGGAAGAGTCCGCCATGGATCGGTTGCGGGAAGCCAAGAGCATGGGCGCGCTCGCGGCGGTGGATCGCGCGCAGGAAATTATCGACCGTGCCTCCACGCATCCGGCCGAGGATTGGCGGGCACGCGTCTTCGAGCTGGCGGAAGCGCTGTTTCAAAGTATTCGCATGCAATTGAGCGTCGAGAAGTATAAGGCTATTTCTGTGGACCGAGGAGCGACTCTCGATACCGTGGATGCGCCGCTCAACAGCCGGCGCTGGCTCGATCAGCGCTTCGCCGCCATCCGAAAAATGGAAAACGAAGCCGACCGGCGCGCTTCTATTGATGAGATCTTGAATTGGACCAATCCGGGCCCGGGCGGTTTCTACGATGATCTTGGCGATCCCGCTGCCCAGCCGCATCTGGTCCGCACGGCGGATTATGCGTCCGATCCGGCCTTTCTAAACTCGGCGCACGTTGGTTTCGGCGGTGTTGGTTCGTACCGGAAATCTTTTTGGACTAGTGCGGCTTCGCTGAACGACGAGCCGCTGCGGATGCATTACGCCGATCTCGATCCGATGGCTCAGTATAAAATTCGCGTGGTGTATGGCGGCGACAGCCCTCGGCAAAAGTTGCGATTGCTGGCCAACGGCTCCATCGAAATTCATCCCTTCATCGCGAAGGAGGTTCCGTACCGGCCCGTCGAGTTCGACATTCCGCGCGAAGCCACTCGAAGCGGCGTGTTGAATCTTGCTTGGATGCGCGAGCCTGGGCAGGGCGGTAACGGCCGAGGCTGTCAAGTCTCCGAAATTTGGCTGATCAAGAAATGACTGAAAAAATGAATCAGGAACCATGGTGCAATCCGGTGAAGAAGAAGCTGCAAGCGGGGCAGCCCGTGCTGGCGGTTACGATCACGGTGAACAGCATCGACGTCGCGGCGCATGCGGCGCGTCTGGGCTTCGATTTTTTGTGGATCGAGATGGAGCACTCACCCATCACGCTCGAGACGCTGCGAAACATGGTGCTGGCTACGCGCGGACTGCCTGCCCTGCCGTTTGCGCGCGTGCCGGTGAATGAAATCTGGACCGCCAAGCGCGTGCTGGATGCGGGCGTTTTCGGCGTGATGTTCCCGTTTACCAGCACTCCGGAACTGGCGCGCCAGGCCGCTGCCGCGTGCCGTTACCCACCGGCTGGCCGCCGTGGATCGGGCGCGGGGCTGGCAATGTTCGGATGGCCGGAAGTGGCCAGCTATCACGATTGCGCGGACGAAAACGTGTTGGTCATCGCGATCATCGAAGAGGCGCGGGCCGTGGAGAACATCGACGAAATTGCCGCGACGCCGGGCGTTGACGTTCTGTTCATCGGGACCAGCGATCTTTCGTTCTCGCTGGGGCTGCGCGGCAATCAGAAAGATCCGGGGCTGCACGAAGCGATCGCAAAGGTGGTTGCGGCTGGCAAGAAGCACGGTAAATTTCTAGGCCGTCCGGCGGGAACCGCGGAAAAAATCGCCGAATACCGGCAGCAGGGTTTTCAGCTTTTTCAAACCGCGACCGAAATCGGGCTGATGTCGCAAGGCGCCAAGACGCTGTTCCAATCTTTGGGAGACCTGAAGCTTGCCGACATTTGACAGGCCGGCATTTTCCAGGCACGCAGGGTAGATGCCGCGCAACTACAAGTGGCATGTGGTGGCGATGCTATGGTGGATCGCGTTCTTCAACTATGCCGACCGGCAGTCGATTTTTTCCGTTTTCCCGTTGCTCAAAAAAGAATTCGCGCTGGATCCTGTTTGGCTGGGATTGCTCGGCTCGTCGTTCGCGTGGGTTTATGGATTGAGTGCGCCTTTCGCCGGAGCGATTGTCGACCGCGTGCGGCGCAAATCCGCGATTTTGGGCGGGCTGCACGCCTGGAGCGTCATCTGCATGGCCACCGCTCTCTCTCGCAACTTCAGCGCACTGATTTTCTTTCGCGGCGCGGAGGGATTGGGCGAAACATTTTACTTCCCCGCTTCCATGTCGCTGCTGAGCGACTACCACGGGCATGAAACGCGTTCGCGCGCGCTCGGTTTTCATCAAACCAGCGTCTATATCGGAACCATCGCCGGCGGATTCTTTGCGGGACTCATCGGCCAACGCTACGGCTGGCGCTGGTCGTTCATCATTTTTGGCGGATTGGGCATCCTGCTTGGCTTGGCATTGAACAAATGGTTGATCGAACCCAAACGCGAGGTGGTCGCACACGCCCCGGCCGGTAGTTTTCTGAATCCGACCGCACTGCTCCTGATGGCCGCATTTCTCTGTGCCAATTTTGTCGCGTTAGTTTTGCTTTCCTGGATGCCCGCGTTCCTCTACGAAAAATTCAATCTGAGCCTGGCGGCATCGGGACTTACGGCAACGATTTTCGTTCAACTCGCCAGCATGGCCGGCTCACCGTTGGGTGGTTGGCTGGCAGACTCGCTCCGGCGCAAAATGCCGGGCGGACGCATGCTGGTGCAAGCCATCGGATTGATCTGCGGCGCGCCGTTCGTGGTTCTGTGCGGCTGGACGCGTTCGGTCACTTTGTTAATCGTGGCGCTGACAGCCTGGGGCCTTTTCAAGGGAATGTACGACGCCAATATTTTCGCATCCATCTTCGATGTGATCCGGCCGGAAGCTCGCGGCAAAGCGGCGGGACTGATGAACATGGTGGGATGGTTGGGCGGAGGCGCGGCGCCGCTCGTGGTAGGTTATGTTGCGATGCGCACCAGCCTTGGGACAGCCATCATGTTGGCGGCGTCGGTCTACGTCATCGGCGCAATGTTGCTCGGCGTGGCGTTTATCCGGATGCGGACGAAGGCGGGGAGATGACAACGTCTGTAGCGCAGGAACGAATCGTCATCCTGATTCCGACGTTCAACGACTGGGAGGTGGCGGATCTGCTGCTCAGCGATCTGGATCGGGCGTTAACGGATTATCCAATGTCCGCCGAAGTGCTCTTTATTGATGACGGGTCCACGCTGCCGATGCCGGAAACATTCGCGCGCCGGCAATTCACGGCCGTGCAAGCGGTCGATATTTTGCAGCTCAGGAGAAATCTTGGCCATCAGCGGGCGATTGCCGTTGGGCTGGTGTACGTGCACCAAAACATTCCCTGCGGCGCCGTTGTTGTGATGGATGGAGACGGTGAAGATCGGCCAGCCGATATCCGCACGCTCGTCGAAAAGTTCAACCAGGAAAACCGGCGCTCAATTATTTTTGCGGCGCGCGCCAAGCGGCTGGAGCGCCCGCTGTTTCGTCTTCTCTATCATGTTTACCGCTTGGTGCATTGGCTACTGACCGGCGATCCGGTGCGGGTGGGCAACTTCAGTATTGTTCCATTTGAGAGCCTGGGTCGGCTGGTGGTTGTTCCCGAGATCTGGAATCATTACGCGGCCGCCATCATCCGCTCACGGCTGCGATTTCAAAGTATTCCCATCGCGCGCGGCCAACGCATGGCGGGCCATTCGAAGATGAATTTCATCGGTCTGCTGCTGCATGGGCTGAGCGCTTTTTTCGTATACGGCGATATTGTAGGCGCGCGGCTGCTGGTGGTGATCGCGCTGGCGCTGCTGCTGGAAGTGGTAGCTGTAGCCGCGAGCCCCAGCATTCCCGGCTTGCTGCTACATCTCGCGGCAATCCTCGGCATCATCTTGCTGCAGGCCATCCCCATCACCTTGATTTTGGTGTTCACCGTCATCGGCAGCAGAAGCAACATCGGGTTTTTGCCTATCCGCGACTGTCCCTATTTCGTGAGCAAAGTAGAGCGGATCTTTCCAATACCCGTGGAATAATATCCTTTGCCATCGCGCGCAAAGAACGTCGCATATTTCGCCGCCCCTATATTGTTCTCGGTGGCATTGCATTGGCCGGGACTGACCGCCTGGTTTCAAAAAGACGACTTCGCGTGGCTGGGCCTTCGCGACCTGATTCACAACTGGCACGATTTTTGGTGGGCGCTATTCGCGCCGCTAGCGCAGGGCACCATCCGCACTTTGAGCGAGCGGATCTTTTTTCTGTCGTTCTCAACTGTTTTCGGCATGCACGCGCTGCCTTTCCGATGCTGGGCCTTTCTTACGTTCGCCGGATCGCTAACGCTCGCCAGCCTGGTATGCGCGAAACTCACCGGTTCGCGCACGGCGGGTTTTTGGGCCGCAATTCTCTGGACCGCGAATACCGGCGTCGCAGTCGTGCTGTCATGGACCGCGGTCTATTACGAGCTTTTGTGTTCGTTCGTTTTGTTGCTGAGTTTTTGGTTCTTACTGCGCTACGTAGAAACTGGAGAGCGGCGGTTCTACGCCGCGCAACTGGTCACGTTCATCGCGGGATTCTTTGTCCTGGAATTGAACGTCGTTTATCCGGCGATCGCCACTGTGTACGCGCTGTGTTGCGCGCGGCACATCCTTCGCAAGATTCTTCCATTGTTCGGTATTTCCGCGCTCTACACCGCGATCCATATGGCTGCCGCGCGCCTGCCGGCCAGTGGTCCCTACAAAATGTATTGGGATCTCAGCATGGCTTCCACGCTAGCCACATATTGGAGATGGGCGATGGGCCCCAGCAAGCTGATCTTTTTTCACATTTATCCCTCGCCGTACCGTTCTGCTCTGACGGTTTTCCTGAGCCTGGGCCTGGCGGGATTTCTGATTTGGAAATTGCGGCAGCGTCGATGGGTGGCCGCATTTTTCCCGGCTTGGTTTTTGATCGTGCTGGGTCCGCTGTTGCCCTTGCGCGATCATATCGACGACTCATACCTCACCATTCCAGTCATCGGCCTCGCGATGTGGGGCGGCTGGGCGCTGGTTTGCGGATGGCGCGCGGGCGCGGCGGGAAAAATCGTGTCGGCGTTGCTGCTGGCGATCTATCTGTGCGTTTCGATTCCCGTGACCCGCGTGATCGGCGTGTCTTTCCACGACCGCAGCCAGCAGATCCGAACTTTGGTGCTGGGAGTCGCGGAGTTCAGTCGCAAGCAACCGGAGAAAATCGTGCTGCTGAAGGGCGTGGATTGGGAAATGTTTTGGTCCGCTGTGTACGACCGGCCATTCCGATTATTTGGAGTCCGCGAGGTGCTGGTGCTGCCGGAAGATGCGCCAACTATTCTTAAGGGTCCTTGGTTAGGGGATTCGCAGCCGTTCTTCGCCACTGCTGCGTCGGCAAAAGATGCTTTGAAGCGCGGCCAAGCGATGGTGCTGGATGTGAGCGGTGGACAAGTCCGCGACATAACCGTGGAGTACGGTGCTTCACATTAGTCGATGTGGTAGAGTCTCGATCCCTGGCTTTCGCCTACGAGCGTCAGTCCCCAAGACGCTGCGAAACGCTGATAGTCGCTGGCGCCCGGATCGCTTTGATCGACTAGCAAATAATGGAAGCCGTGCCGGAGCATCTCTCGCGTGGCCTCGCGGCGCAGGTTCACCGTCGTGGGAAGCGAACGTTGGGCACTCTCACTGGCGAGAGTTGTCCACCGGCCACTTGCGTCCATTCCGTCCACGCGATATTTCATCTCATTTTCGCCGTCTGCGCGCTCAACGCGAAGCATGTCCACCGGGCGCGCCGCACCGAAATCGATTTCGAGAAACATCCCGGGCCGGGCTGGTTCCCAGGACCGCCACCGCGTCACCGTAGTATTGTCGAAGGCCAGTTGGACGTCCCAAGGATTGGGCTGCGCCGTTAGACGCCATTCGGGCGATCGCGCCAGCTCCTCGCCGCTGGAATACATCCGCAGTTCTGAAACGCTCCACATCGCGTCAGCCGCCGTTGCAGTCTGAACCAGCCGCACCTTTTGCAGTTTCGCCTGAGGAAAATGAAAGTCCAACGCGAGCGCCGGCTGATTTGCAAATAAAGGCGACCACAGAATGTCTCCCAGAACCTCTCCCTGCGCCGATTCGAACCTGACTGTCACTTTCCGCTTCAAGTAGGATCGTGCCGGCGTCCCGAATGCGAATACGCTCTCGAACTCAGGCACTTTCTGCTCCACCAACTTTGCGATCGCGTAGGCCGGCGACCTCCGGCTCAACCAGGATTCTTCTGGTTCCAGCCGCAACGCTTGGCGGAGCGGCATCCTGGATGGCCGTCCCCACGCGGGCGCCACGCAATACATGTTGACGACCGGAGGCCAGCAGACCAGCCCCGCCGCCAGCATGAGAATGAACAACAAGGTCGACGCATTTGCAAGCGCCAGCGCGATCGCGAGCGACGCAAACGGCAGGGCTGGAATCATGAAACGTGCGCCGATACTGCTGAAATATGGCAGCAGGAACACAGCGCCGGCTAGCAGAATCCGGCGGCCCTCGCGTTTGCGTGCGGCCAGCAGCGCAATGGGGACCAGCAGGAAAAACGGCCCGACGATCCCGCCGACAGCGGCGCCTTTCACCGCCAATTGCATCGGTATTTCGTTCCAGCTTCGCACTTGCTGGTTGCGCATCAAAGTTCGATAGTCCTCCTCGAAGGAGACGTGCACATACGGATTGGGAAACCACCGGTTCGCGAATGGCGATACCGGATTTCCTACCCAGATCCAATTCTTCAGCATCCACGGCGCGATAAGGACGAGTGCGACCGCGCCTACGGCCAGCGTGGAGCGGAACATCTCCTTGGGCTTCCGCACCAACTTCCACGCGACGAATACTAGCGCGTAGACTAGCGCCATGACTCCGGTATATTTGACCGCGAACGCGAATCCTGCGAACACCCCAGCGAGTATCAACAACCCAGGCTGACGTTCTGTATCCCAGATTCGCAGAACGTAGAAAAGCGCAAAGCCGATGGTGGCCAACCCGACGTCCACATATGCGCTGGCGCCGTCGACACCCACTATCGGAGATGCGAAGGTGAGCACAGCGGCTGCCGCAGCCGCGCGCGAAAATCCGAAGCGGCGTCCGTAACACAGGATCAACCACGGCAGTGCGGCCAAAAAAGAAAAGTGCACCAGGGCCGCTGAGGAATGTTTGCCGAACACGAACGCGAACAGGAACAGCAGCTCCATTCCTTGCGGAAAATTCGCAAAAATGCTGGTGGGGATGCGAACGAAACCGTGGGCTCGCGCGTATTCGGCCGGGAGCCACAGATGATACGCCATGCCGTCCGGACTCATCTCCGGCGCAAGCGCGTTGACAAAGTACCAAACGGAAAACGCGGCGATCAGAATAGAAAACGTAATCGACCACGCCTTTGGGAGGGATGGCAGGTTATCGCGATCGCGCCGGCCGCGAAACCACAGCGCGGCGGCTATCGCTATTACTCCAATCGCGAGAAAACAACTTGCCCGGGCCATGTTCACCGTGCACAGCACAAACAGGATCGCACTAAGTAAGCCGGATCCCGCTACAAAAGCGAGCAGTGGTTCTTCCAGGCGATATAGCCGGACTGCGAGGATTCGGAATAGCAACGCTCCCAAGGCGAGAGCCGTGAGGACGAAAAGCGCCGCTCCAAATAAGATTTGAGGGACCGCCAGCATCAAGTTCGTGTGGGGCAGGATGGTATCCTGCGGCCGATTGATAATCGGCCCGTTCTGTGAATCGTTCCAAGCTACAGGCCGATTGACAATCGGCCGCAGGTTACCAACCTGCCCCACAACGATATCATTGATCTATTGTCGTTCATGCGCCCGCCTGTGATATTCTAATTTCGTATGGCAATTCCAAACGTCAAACGGTTCCGCCCCTATTGCCCGACGTGCAATGAGACCTTCACCTTGATGGCCGTCCTGCCCAAAAACGCCGACGTAACGGCGTATTTGACGGATGCCGTGGCTCGCCACGACCACAAAGCCTATCAGGACATGAAGCTACAGCAATTCAAGATTCGCGTCGGACAGCAGAAACAGCGCAAGGGCAAGTAGTACCAATCTCCAGACCTCTGGCAAGCGCCGGTGTCGATTTTCGAGAGCTTCTTTCGTTTAGCCCATGAAAGGAGCAACAAGATGCACCAATATATGCTTCTGCTGCGCGACGAACCCTCCGTGTTCGCCGATTTCAGCCCCGAGGAAATGCAAAAGATGATCCAAAGGTACGGAGACTGGAGGCGGTCGCTTCAAAACCGGATCACCATGGGTCAGAAACTGAAAGACGGCGAAGGCCGGGTAATGCGGACCGCAAACAACAAACCAATTGTCACCGACGGGCCTTTTACGGAAGCCAAGGAAGTGATGGGCGGATTCTTTGTCGTCGAAGCCGAGGACTACGATCAAGCGGTGGACCTGGCGAAGACTTGCCCGCACATGGACTTCGGAAGCATCGAAGTGCGCCAGATCGAACGAACCTAGCGTTTGTGGGGCAGTTTGGTAACCTGCGGCCGATTGGAAATCGGCCAGTAAGTAATTCCGAATCCAACACGAGGCGGATTACCAATCCGCCGCAGATTACCAATCTGCCCCACAATCAAAATCCAGTGCAGCACGACACGAACAACTTCGCCGGCGTGGTGGATCATCTTTTCCGGCATCAATCCGGCAGGATGATCGCCACGCT
>DATDHK010000348.1:0-2358 GCA_036521635.1 Bryobacteraceae bacterium
CGATTCGGCCTGCTTCAACCAGTGCAGCCGATCTCGTTCCTTTTGGGTCATTTCGATTCGTTCCACCTTCCAACTTCGCTCGTTTGGATAGGAACTTTCTACTTGGCTCTAATAGGAACTTCTCATGTGGCCGCGACACCCGAACTTCGCCTGTCCTGGCGTTGACCAGCACCTGATAAACTTTGCCCTGAAACCGGTACGCGCCTATCCAAACTGGCAGCAGCAAATGCCGGAATGTAGCGTTCGAATATTCAGTGTCGACGCGGTCCACGCGCTGTTCGTTGCCCCCGATATTCTTGCGCACATCTTCGTCGATCACGTCCTGCATTACGCTTTTTGCTTTCTCAAATCCCGCGGGCAGCTCCACCTGGTAGCGTTGCGCCTTGAAGCCCGCCAGATATTCCGGCTCATAACCGCACAGCGATTCCAGGTCCCATGGCTCGAGCGCATTCAACCGCGATTCGGCCACGGATCGTGTGGCCGCGATCAACACATTATCGAAATCGCGCGACACTTCGCCCTCCGCGCGGGACCAACTGGTCTGTTGCACCTGCCGCGTGCGTTGCACCGTCCCGCCTTGTCCGTCGCTCTCCTGATAGGTCTCGGTAACCCAGTAATAATCGCCCCTGGAGCCCTGGTAGCGGCTGTTGGTCGCCGCTCCGTAATCCCAAAAAGGAAGATAGACGCCGGAGATTCCTTCCTGCTGCGCCAGCCGCTTCAACGCGCTGGGCGCGAACCAACGAGTCTGGATCCATGCGCGTACTTCCGACTGCGCGTTATTCTTCGGAACCTTCGCTGGAAGAATGCCGTCGGGCGCGATCAAAGGATCGGCCGCCTTGGGTTGCGTCACCAGCGTCGCGCCGCAAAACGGGCAACTGCCGGCCACTTCGGGCGGCTGAAAAACCACCATGCTTCCACAGCCGTCGCAGCTCACTTGCAAGGCTTCGTCCGTAATCGGACGCAGATGCGTGTCGTCGATTTTCGAGAGAAACTCTTCCAGCGAATGGGGCGCTGCAACTGCGCCGGGTTGCGTGGGAACCGATTCGGCGCGCCCGCAAAACCGGCATTTCATCTGTCCTGTTTCGGGGTCGAAATCCATGTCCGCCGAGCAGCCCGGACATCGAAACCGTTCAAACTTCTTTTCTTCGGGCATAGATAGAGATGCTGCAAAGATTATAATGGTCACTCGGCGCGCTGTCCGCGCTGGCCTAAGAGGTCCACATGAGTGAGATTCCCGAATTGTTGGAGCGGTTCCGCCGGGGTGCGGAATTAGTGGCTGTTTCGATTACCGGCGCCGCCGGCCAGGAACTGGATTTCGTTCCGGAGCCGGGCAAGTGGAGCATCCGGACGATCGTGTCGCACCTTTGCGATTCCGAGATTGTTGGAACGATGCGGCTGCGGCGCGTGATCGCCGAAGATAATCCAAAGCTCGAGGCCTTCGATCAGGATGCCTGGTCTACTAAACTGAACTACGCCAGCCGCAAGCCTTCGCAAGCGCTCGAAACTTTCCGGCGGATTCGCGCAGAGAATTACGAATTGCTGAAGGATCTGCCGGAATCGGCATTCGAGCGGGTCGGCCTGCATTCGGACCGTGGCCCTCTAACGTTGAAGCAGTTGCTGCAAGGCTACGCCGAGCACGCTGAAAATCATGCGGCGCAACTCCGCTCCCGCCGCGCCGAATACAAAACTTTTAAGGCTGGTTCCAAATGACGAATGTTTCTTCCCGCTTGCGGCGGACTGCCGCTTATCTTCCGCCGCTGGCCTTCGCGCTGATACTCTCCGCTGCAACCGACTTCACCGCCGAGGGCAAGCGCTGGTGGTCGCACATCGAATATTTGGCCAGCGACGATCTCGAAGGCCGCAACACCGGCAGCGCGGGCCATCTAAAAGCGGCGCGCTACATCGCCGGCGAGTTCGAGCGCTCGGGCCTCAAGCCCGCGGGCACTTCCGGTTATTTCCAGCCTGTGAAGTTCGACGTGAAAGAATTGGCGGAAGATCGATCGTCGCTCGCGCTGGTGCTCGGCGAAAACTGGGGAATGAGTAGGCTGGTGTTGGGAGACGACGCCACGCTGGCCCTTCGCGGCGACATTCAGGAAGATACGCAAGCGCAGGCTGTGTTCGCCGGTTTCGGATTGAAAGTTCCCGAAAAGAATTACGACGATCTCGCCGGTCTGGACGTCAAGGGCAAAATCGTTGTCTTTCTTTCCGGCGGACCAGCATCCATTCCCGGACCTCTCAAGTCGCACTATTCGTCCGCCGGCGAGCGTTGGAAATATCTGAAGGCCGCGGGCGCGATTGGCATTGCGACCATCCAGAATCCGAAGGCGATGGACATTCCCTGGTCGCGCTCGCGATTGG
>DATDHK010000349.1:0-7196 GCA_036521635.1 Bryobacteraceae bacterium
GCCAGCGCAACTCCAACGGACAAGCCCAAACGAGAGCCCTGGATGCTGGTCGTGATGGCGTCAACAGTTGGCTTCCTGGCCACCGTCATGGTCAACTTCGCCGTAACGATCTCCATGGCCATCCACGGCGTAGGACCCGCGGTTCCGTTCCTCCTCGATCAGCGCACGCTGATCCTGCCAACGTGGGGCTTCCTGGTTCCGACGGTTTGGGGATTCAACGCCCGGTGGCTTCCCATCTTTCTCGGCCTGCGACCGCTTCGCGCGATGTGGCTCTACGGGGGCTTACTCGCCGCATGGGTGGTGGTGGGGGCGATGCTTTCGGGCTTCTCGATGTTGGCTATGCTACTCCTGCCCGTCGCGGCAATCGCGTCGATCATGGCGCTCGGCGTATTCAAGCGCGCCGTTCAACCGGCCAAGTTGAATGGTGTCCATCGGAGCTTTCCCTATTTCGTCCGCGGAGCCTACGTTTGGCTCTTGGTAGCTTCCTGCCTCTCAATTTTCGCCGCCGTGGCTGATCGCCAGGGTGGAATTTGGGGCGCATCGCGACACGCACTGACGGTCGGATTTCTCGCGACGATGGTTTTCTCGATCGGACCCAAAATACTTCCCGTGTTCTGCGGAGCGCGCGCCTTGTTTAGCCCGCGGCTTATGTTCGCGGCACTGTTGCTGCTGAACGTCGGCTGCACCCTCCGCGTCGCCTCAGAGATTCTGGCTTACGAACGATCCGCCCCTTGGGCGTGGTCCGTGTTGCCGGTTTCAGCCATAGTGGAGCTAGTCGCGGTGACGTGTTTTGCGGCGAATATGTCCCTTACGCTCATGCGCCTTCCCGCGCACTTGGTGGGACAGCGGGCGGCGGGTTAGGTCTGATTCCTGGATTGACGGACGCAGACTGACTGTGTCATTTGGCGCAAACGAATGATTTGCCCTGCTATAACTTCAATGGTTGTAGCGAAAAAGAAAGGAAGTTCACCTGCCATACACCAGACTATGTTGAAGAGCCGTAGGCTGGGGAGAATTATCGTCACTTCGATATTCTTGTGCTCGGACTTGGGAATTCCCGTGGCCGACGCCCAGGATTCGGCGGCGCCGGTGAGGATTGGCGACGTCGCCGTCTCTGGCTCGCTTCGCACCAGGGTCGAATCGTGGGATTGGTTTCAGGGTGCGGCCCGTAGCGACTACACGTTTCCAGGTTCGATTCTCAGAATAAGCCTTTCGCAATCGACGACAGCGTACGACTGGCAACTCGAAATGGCGGTTCCGTTTCTGCTCGGACTGCCGAGTAATGCAATCGCAGCCGCTCCGCAAGGACAACTCGGATTCGGCGGGAGCTACTTCGCGGCCAACACGAACAACACCAACGCCGCAATGTTGTTCGCGAAACAGGGGTACGTTCGATTCAAAGAGCTGGGTGGTGTCGACGGGCAGTCGCTTAAGGTCGGGCGCATGACCTTTATCGATGGCGCTGAAATAACTCCCGCGAATGCTACGCTGGCGGCGCTGAAACGCGACCGGATTGCGCATCGACTGCTGGGAGATTTTTCGTTTTCCGATGTGGGGCGCAGCTTTGATGGAATGCAATATGCGTTGAACGGCTCATCGTTGAATTTCACCTTCTTTGGCGGAAGGCCCACGCGAGGCGTATTCCAGGCAGATGGGTGGGGCGAACTCAACATCAACGTCTTCTACGGAGCGGTTACCGGGCAGGTTCACAGCACGAAGAGCGCCAGCGAATGGCGGGTATTTGGACTCGGATACAGCGATTACCGCGAGAATGTGCTGAAGACCGACAATCGTTCTGCAGCGCTTCGGCGCGCCGACTCCGGACACATCGATGTCGGCACGTACGGTGGACATTTCCTGCACACCGTCGACACGGCCGCCGGAACCCTCGATGCGATGTTCTGGGGCGCACTACAAACCGGATCGTTGGGAAATCTGGCGCAACGTTCGGGGGCGTTCGCGGCGGAGGCGGGTTGGCAGCCTGCTGTCCTGCAACGAATAAAACCATGGATTCGCGGCGGCTACGATTACGGCTCCGGCGACAAGAACCCTAACGATGGAACCCATGGAACATTCTTCCAGATCTTGCCGACCCCGCGAGTCTACGCCCGTTTCCCGTTCTTCAACATGATGAACAACCGCGACGCGTTCGGTGAGCTGGTGCTGCGTCCCTCGAAAAGACTGACGATCCGTAGCGACGTGCATTCACTTCGTCTCGCCCAATCGAACGATCTCTGGTACTCGGGCGGCGGCGCGTATCAACCCTGGACGTTCGGATACACGGGGCGTCCTTCTAATGGGCAATCCGGCTTGGCGACACTCTACGACACGAGCGCGGACTTCAGCGTCAATCGGCACTTTCCATTGGCGCTTACTATGGCTATGCCGCCGGAAAACTCGTCGTTCAAGCGATTTATCCCGCCGGAAAGAATGCGAATCTGGGATACCTTGAGATCACCGGTAAATTCTGATGAAGCCGAGCCCTGTCGTGAAACGCCTGGGTAGGCTATCGTATGAGTGACGAACAAGGAAGGGCGATGCCTCGCCGGCAACTGGCGTTAGGAACTACCTCCTTCGCTATCTGCTTTGCGGTATGGGGTCTGATTAGCGCCTTTGCGCCGCGATTTCGCGAGATCTACCATCTCACAACCAGTCAGAGTGCTTTGCTGGTGGCCGTTCCGGTGTTGCTGGGATCTCTTGCCCGATTGCCGATGGGGCTGCTGACGGACCGCTTTCGGGGAAGGCTTGTCTTCACGATCCTGATGTTGTTTGCCGCAGCGCCCGCCTTCGTGGCGCCGATGACCGGCAGTTATTCAAGCTTGCTGGTCGTGGCCTTCTTTCTCGGAATGGCAGGGTCGTCCTTCGCGGTTGGCGTCGGTTTCGTTTCGCCATGGTTCGAGAAAGAGAAGCAAGGCTCGGCGCTTGGGGTTTACGGACTCGGCAACATCGGACAATCGGCTGCCGTATTTCTTGGTCCGGTTCTGGCGGCGGGAATCGGATGGCAGAACGTGTATCGCGGCACGGCGGTTCTACTCGCCGCTTGGGCCATCATTTTCGCGTTAAGCGCCAGAAACGCCGAAGTGGCGCCACAACGCAAGTCCGTCGGCGCGATGTTGGCAATACTCACGCGCGAGCCGCTTGCGTGGGCACTTTCCTCATTTTATTTTCTGAGCTTCGGCGGCTTCGTCGCATTTTCGATTTACCTGCCCAGCCTGCTGCGCGATGAGTTCCACCTGGCTCCGGCGGACGCGGGACTGAGAACCGCGGGGTTCGTCGTGCTGGCCACCCTGCTGCGTCCGGTGGGCGGACTGCTGTCCGACAAGATCGGCGGCGCACGCGTGCTTTCGATTGTCCTTTTCGGGGCGGTTCCGTTTGCGTTGCTGCTGGCATGGTCTTCGATGCTTCCGTTTACCGTCGGCGCGCTGGGATGTTCTGCGATGCTCGGGCTCGCGAACGGAGCCGTTTTCAAGCTGGTGCCGCAGTATTTTTCAAAGGAGACGGGAACCGTTACGGGATTAGTCGGCGCGATGGGTGGACTCGGCGGATTCTTCCCGCCGCTGCTGCTCGGCGTCTTCAAAGACAAACTGGGGGTGATCTGGCCAGGATTCGTTCTACTGGCGGCGACGGCATTCGTGTTGTGGATTGTCAACGGGCGCGTGTTTCTGAAGCGCGAAGCCGCATTGCCCCGAACCCGGACGTTCGAGCAGCTTCGCGCAGGATCGTGGGCGACTCTGTGGACCGCGTTGCTGGTCGCGGCGATCGTTGTTGGCTCGCGCAATCTGGAAAATTTCGACGCCGCACTTGTGATCTACACTTTTGCCGTCATCTTTGCGACCTGGGGCGTTGTTTATCACTACAACGTGTGGATCGAGAAGCCCCCAACCCGAGTCTATTGGGACCGCGGATGGGAACTGTTCTGGAAGCGCGGTGCGCTCAAGAGCGCAATGGGCACGGCTAAAGTCGCCGTGACGCACATCGCCACGCAGCGGTTCATCGGGAAACGCTCGGCTCTGCGCTGGTGGATGCATATGTGCCTCTCTTGGGGATGCGTTCTGGCGATGGCGATCACGTTCCCCTTGGTCTTCGGATGGATTTCGTTCAAGAGTTTGCCCGAGAACCAGTTGATCTACGTCACTTATCTGTTCGGATTCCCAGCGGGCCGGTTTGGGCTGGGGACTCTGCTCGCCGAAGCTTTGTTTCACGGCCTGGACATCGCCGCGGTCCTGGTTCTGATTGGAATCGGATTATCGCTCTGGCGGCGGATGCGCGATGCCGGCGCGCAAGCGGTGCAATCGTTCGTCATGGATTTCTTCCCGCTCCTGATTCTATTTGCCATTTCGATTACTGGGCTGGCTCTGACGGTTTCGCAATCCTGGCTGCGCGGCGAATCCTATAGTTTTCTGGCGATCCTGCACGCGATCACGGTCATCGCCGGATTGCTTTATCTTCCCTTTGGGAAATTCTTTCATATTTTTCAAAGACCGGCCCAATTGGGCGTGAAGCTCTACCAGAAAACGGGTGACGAAGACGAAGGGACCATGTGCGGGCGCTGCGGACAGCGGTTCGCCTCGAAGATGCACATCGAAGACTTGCGGACGAAAGTACTGCCCAAGCTAGGCTTCGATTACTCCCTCGATGGGCGACTCGGAGGGAGAGCCGAGCATTGGCAAGCCCTGTGCCCTGCGTGCAAACGCAAATCGCTCGCCAGCGCTCAAATACGATTAAAGGACAAGCCCCTTGGCTAAACTACCCGCCTCCCTCGCCGATCTTGAGAGCCGGTTCGGCCCGCATCCGGCCTACAAGCCTCAAGGCGGCTGGCAGGATGAATCGCAGAATCCGGCGGATCGCCTGGTCAAGACGCATTGCTGTTTCTGCGGCCAGCAGTGCGGGATTCAATTGAAAGTTCGCGGCAACACCGTGATCGGATTCGAGCCTTGGGAAGAATTTCCCTTCAATCGTGGGATGCTATGCCCGAAAGGTGTGAAGCGGTACCTGCAATCGAATCATCCGGACCGGCTGCTGGAGCCGCAGATGCGCACCGACACCGGATTCAAGCAGGCAAGTTGGGAGGACGCCCTGGCGTTCACGGTCCGCAGGCTTCAGGAGACGCAGGCGAAATACGGCAAGGATTCGGTCGCTGTATTCGGCGGTGCGTCCTTGATTACCGAGAAAGCGTATCTCATGGGCAAGTTCGCGCGTGTGGCTCTGGGCACACGGCACATCGACTATAACGGCCGGCTCTGCATGGTCTCGGCGGGGACCGCATACAAGCTCGCGTTCAATGTGGACCGCAGTCCGATTCCGTGGAGCGATATCGCCGCTGCGGATGTGATCTTCGCCCTTGGGGCCAATGTGGGCGAATGCGCGCCGATCACCACGGATTATATATGGCGGGCTCGCGACCATGGCGCGAAGTTGATTGTCGCCGATCCCAGGATGACGCCGATCACGCGAAATGCGGATCTGTACCTGCCGCTGCGGCCTGGAACGGACCTGGTGCTGCTGATGAGCATCCTCCGGGTGATCCTGGAGGAAGGGTTGGAGGACCGGCCGTTCATCGATGCGCACACCACCGGTTTCGACGCGGTCGCGGAATCGGTCAAGCCGTATGATCTTCGTTCGGCAGCGGAGCGAACGGGCGTGCCTCCCGAAGCCATCGAGCGCGCGGCGCGAATGTTCGCGGGCGCGGAGAAGGCCGTCGCCATCCACGCCCGTGGGATGGAACATCAGTCGAAGGGCGTCGAGAATGTGTTGGCGCTGATCAACATCGCGTTGGCGACCGGAAACATCGGGCGAGAAGGCTCCGGCGTCACGATGATCACCGGCCAGGGCAACGGCCAGGGTGGACGCGAGCATGGCCAGAAGTGCGACCAGTTGCCGGGTGCCCGCTCCATCAACGATCCGGCGGCGCGCGAACATGTCGCGCGTGTATGGGGAATCGAGCCGGAGGAGCTGCCCGGCGCGGGCTACACCGCGCAGGAAATCATGAACGCGATTCATGAGGGAGAAATCAAAGCGCTCCTGTCGATCTGTTTCAACCCGCTGGTCTCCCTGCCACAAGCCGAATACACACGCGAGGCGCTCAGTAGACTGGAATTCTTCGGCGTCATCGATTTCTTCATGTCGGAAACAGCGCAGCATGCCGACGTTGTGCTGCCGGGCAGTTTGCAGGAGGAAGAGGAAGGCGTCACGGCCAACGTCGAAGGCCGTGTGATTCACATTCAGAAGGCGGTCCATCCTCCTGCGCACGCGCGCGGCGATTCGGAAATCATTTGCGATCTGGCGCATCGGTTGGGCAAAGGAAAGTATTTTCCGTACCATTCCACCCGCGAGATTTTCGACGAACTGCGCGAGGCTTCGAGAGGCGGCATCGCCGACTACTACGGGATCACGTATGAAAGAATCGATCGCGAATTCGGCGTCGCGTGGCCGTGCCCTAGTGCCGGCCACCCCGGCACGCCTCGGCTATTCGAAGGCGGAATATCGCTGCATCCCGATGGCAAATGCCGCATGATCGTCACCGAGTGGCGCGAAAGCGGCGATCCGGTCGGCCCGGATTACCCCGTCTATCTGACCACCGGCCGCGTTGTCAGCCAATATCTTTCCGGCGCACAGACCCGGCGTATCGGAGGATTGCTCGATATCTATCCCGAACCTCGGGTAGAGATTCATCCAAGGCTGGCCGCGGAAAAAGGTATCGTTGACAAAGATTGGGTGGCGATCACGACCAGACGGGATGAGATCAAACTGCGGGCGATGATCGTGAAGACCATTCGGCCCGACACGGTTTTTATTCCCTATCACTGGGCCAACCAGCAAAGCGCGAACAAATTGACGCACCGAACGCTCGATCCTCGCAGCAAGATTCCGGAGTATAAGGTCTCGGCGTGCCGGATTCGCAAGGTCGACGGAGAGGCGATCTAATGTTCGGCTACGAATTCTACGTCGATACCACGCGCTGCATCGGCTGCCAAGCCTGTGTGAAGGCATGCGAGGAGTGCGAAACTCATCGCGGCGTGTCGATGATCAACTTCGATTATGTGGACCGCCCGAATACCATCGCAACGGCCGCATTCGTATGCTTCCACTGCGACGATCCGACTTGCGCGCAGGTTTGTCCGGCGGATGCGATCAAGAAGGGCGAGGACGGCATCGTCCAATCGGCGTTGAAGCCCCGCTGTATAGGCTGTTCGAAC
>DATDHK010000350.1:0-10413 GCA_036521635.1 Bryobacteraceae bacterium
GTTCCTGCCCGGGCTGGCCGAAGGACTGTTTCCCCGGCGCGCGCTGGAAGACCCGCTGCTGCTCGACGAACACAGATTGAAACTGTCCGCCGCCCTCGACACACAGGCTCGGCGAGTGGCTCGCGAACGCATGCTGCTGCGATATTCCGCCGCGGCCGCCTCACGCTTCGTGGTCTCGTATCCGCGCATGGATGTTGTGCAGGCGCGTCCGCGGGTTCCATCGTTCTATGCGCTCGAGGTTTTGCGCGCCGCGGAAGGGCGTCTGCCGTCGCTTCGCGAATTCGAAAAGAGAGCTGCCCGCAGCGCTCCGTCGCGTTTGGACTGGCCTGCGCCCGCGGATCCCAACACAGCCATCGACGATTCCGAATACGATCTCGCATCGCTGTATGCCGCCCTTCAACTTCGAGGAGCGGCGGTGAAGGGCAGCGCGCGCTACCTGATGGAGTCGAACGCGAGCTTGGCCCGCTCGTTGCGCAATCGTTGGTGGCGCTGGCATCAGCGCTGGTCGTCGGCGGATGGCCTGGTGGATCCCGGTCCCGCGGCGCTCGAAATTCTGGCATCGCAGCGGCTTGCGGAACGGAGCTATTCCCCGTCCACGCTGCAAGCGTTTGCCGCGTGTCCTTACCGTTTCCTGCTGCAAGGCATTTTCCAATTTCGCGCACGCGAAGCCGCCGTTCCGCTGGAGCAGATGGATCCGCTTACGCGCGGCGCGCTTTTCCATGAAGTTCAGTTCGAGCTGTTTCGAAAACTGAAAGCTTCCGGTCTGTTGCCTATCGCGACCGACAGCCTGCCGAAAACGCTGGACATCGCGGACCGGGTGCTGGACCACGTGGCCGCCAGATTTGAAGACGATCTCGCCCCGGCCATCCCGCGCGTGTGGAAAAGCGAAGTGGAAGGCGTGCGAACCGATCTGCGCGGCTGGATTCAGCAAGTGGCCGCCGCGCAATCCGAATGGATTCCATTGCACTTCGAGTTCGGGTTCGGCCTTGCGCTGGATGAGCATCGCGATCCTCAGAGTACAAAAGAGGAAGCGGTTATTCTGGACGGCATTCGGCTGCGCGGTTCCATCGATCTGGTGGAGCGGCACATGCAGCGCAACACTCTGCGCGTCACCGATCACAAGACCGGCAGGGCGCTGCCGAATCGTCCGCAACATGTGGGAGGCGGGGCAATTCTCCAGCCCTTGCTGTATGCGCTTGCAGCCGAGAAATTGCTGGAACAGACGGTGGAGAGCGGCAGCCTTTACTTCTGCACGCAACGCGGCGATTTCTCGGAAATGAGCATTGCGCTGGACGCTCAATCGCGCCAGCGGCTGACGCGGGTTTTAGAAACTATTAGCGGATCTATTGAACAAGGTTTCCTGCCGGCCGCACCGCTGGCGGGCGCCTGCGCGTTTTGCGACTACCGGCCAGTCTGTGGGCCCTATGAAGAAACTCGCGCCAGACGGAAGCAGCGGGATCGCCTGGATCCGCTGATTTCCATTCGCAATCTTCCATAATGCCTTCCCTCGGTCCAACGCTCGACGATCGTGCCGCCCGCGAACGAATCCGAACGTCGCTCGGCGAAAGTTTGCTGGTGGAAGCCTCGGCAGGCACCGGAAAAACTACCGAGCTGATCGCCCGCATCGTAAGCGTGTTGGCCAGCGGGGCCACCACCATCGATCACATCGTCGCCGTCACCTTCACCAACAAAGCCGCCGGCGAATTGAAGCTGCGGCTACGCCAGGAATTGGATTGCGCGCGCGACACGGCGGGCACGGAGGACGAACGCAAGAACATCGAAGAGGCGCTGGAACATCTGGAGGAAGCTTCCATCGGCACTATCCATTCCTTCTGTGCTCAGATCTTGCGGGAGCGGCCGGTGGAAGCGGTGATCGATCCGGCATTCGAGGAACTTTCGGAGCAGCAAAGCGCGCGCATTTATGAACGCGCATTTCGCGCATGGATTCAGCGCAAGTTAACCGAAGGCGCTCCCGCGTTGCGGCGCGCGCTGGTGCGGCTCGCGGCGCGCAATTCCGGTGAAGGCGGGCCGCCCATCGATCAACTCAAATACGCGGCTTGGAAACTGATCGAGTGGCGCGATCATCCCGCGCCGTGGCGGCAGATGCCATTCGATCGCGGCTCTGAAATCGATGGGCTGGTGGAGCAGGTGAAGCTGATCGGCGAGGCTGCATCGCGGTGCGCCAAGCCGTTCGACAATCTCGTCAAATCGCTGCGTCCGGCGCAAGCTGTGGTCACTTGGATCCAGCGTTCCGAAGCTGCAACGCGAGGCCGCGACTACGACACGCTTGAAAGTTTTCTGATTAAGCTGCTCGGCGATCTCAAGAAAGACCCGAAGAAAGGGTCCGGGTTCTTCGCCGAATCGCTGCCGCGGGAACAAGTGGTGCAGGCGCGCGGCCAGTTGATCGCGAACCTTGAGACATTCCAAGCGGCCGCGGACGCCGACCTTGCCGCCACTCTGCGAACCGAAATGTGGGACCTGGTAGTTCGCTACGACGAGCTGAAGCGGCGCGCGGGAAAACTCGATTTTGTCGACCTGCTGATTCTTGCGCGCGACCTGGTGCGCGGCAACGCTGAAGTCCGCCGCTATCTGCAGCAGCGCTTCACGCATATTTTCATCGATGAGTTCCAGGACACCGATCCGCTGCAGGCCGAGATTCTTCTGCTGCTCACGTCCGGCGATCCGGCGCAGTCGGACTGGCATGCGGTTGTCCCAAAACCCGGCAAGCTTTTTGTGGTCGGCGATCCGAAACAATCGGTCTACAAATTCCGGCGTGCGGATGTAGTCCTGTACCGCGCCATACGGGATGCGTTGGCTTCGCGGGGCGTCGGAGTGGTGCAGCTCACTACGAGTTTTCGCGCTCTGCGCCCCATACAGGAGTGCGTCAACGCGGCATTCCAAACGGAGATGCAGGACGATGCGGAGGCTGGGCAGGCTGCTTATTCTCCGCTGCACGGCGATACTCCGGCTATCGAAAATCAGCCGAGCATGATCGCGTTGCCGGTACCGCGGCCCTATGGCAACTCGCGCGTTTCCAAAACCGCGATTGATGAATGCCTGCCCGCGACCATCGTGGGATTCGTGGAATGGCTGGTGCGGGAGAGCGGCTGGAAAGTGCGCGACCCGGAAGATCCGGCGCGGCTTCTGCCGGTTAGTGAGCGGCAGATCTGTATACTCTTCCGGCGGTTCACCAACTACGGGCGCGACGTGACGCGCGACTACGTGAAGGATTTGGAAGCGCGGGAAATTCCGCATCTGCTGGTTGGCTCGAAATCTTTTCACAGCCGTGAGGAGATCGAGACTTTGCGGGCTGCGCTTACCGCGATTGAATGGCCGGACGATGAACTTTCTGTTTTTGCTGCGCTGAAAGGGTCGTTGTTCGGTATTTCCGATAGTACGCTTTTGCGGTTTCGGCATCGGTTTGAGCGGTTGAATCCATTCGACCGGCACGAAGAGAATATTGAGGCAGAATTCCAGCCGGTTGCGGAGGCGCTGCGTTTGCTTGCCGAGTTGCATCGTCAGCGCAATCGCCGTCCGATCGCCGACACCGTGAATTCATTGTTGGAGGCCACGCGCGCCCATGCCGGATTTGCTCTGCGTCCGGCCGGTCATCAAGTGCTCGCCAATGTCTATCGTGTTTCGGATCTCGCGCGCGGGTTTGAATTGTCCGGTGGAATTTCGTTCCGGGGATTCGTGGAAGAGTTGGATGCCCAGTCCGAGAAGGCCGAGTCTTCCGAAGCCCCTGTGCTCGAAGAGGGCGCGGAGGGCGTGCGCATCATGACCGTTCACGCGGCCAAGGGATTGGAATTTCCAATCGTGATTCTGGCGGACATGAACGCAAATCTTGCGGCGGGCGATCCGGATCGTTATGTCGATGCCAAGCGGCATCTCTGCGCGACGCGCTTGCTGCGCTGCGCTCCCTGGGAATTGCGCGACCACGATGCACAGGAACGTTTGCGCGAGCGGGCCGAGGGAGTCCGTGTGGCGTACGTCGCGGCTACGCGCGCTCGGGATCTGCTGGTGGTGCCCGCGGTCGGCGATGAAGAACGGGATGGTTGGCTCGCTCCTTTGAACAAGGTTATCTATCCGGCGCGGGACCGGTATCGAAACGCTGTGCGAGCAATCGGCTGTCCGGAATTTGGCGACTCGTCGGTTGTCGATCGGCCCTTCTATACGCGCGAAGAGCACTCCGTCAGGCCGGGCCTGCATTCGCCGCAACAAGGACGGCACTCGGTGGTGTGGTGGGATCCTCGCAAACTAAAATTGCATGCGCCGGCGAATTTGGGACTTCGGCAGGAAGAGATTCTCACTGCCGGCGCGACGGACGCCGAGTCGCCGAGCATGGCCGATTATAGGGCTTGGCTCGAGAAGCGCGAACGAGTCGGCGCGGCGGCGCAAGTCAAACAGTTCGACATCTTCACTGCGAGCGAAACATCCGGCTCGCCCGCTGATTTCGAGGTTGAAGTCAGCATCGAGTCGATCGAGAAAACTGCCGGCCGCCCCACTGGCGCGAGATTTGGCACGTTAGTTCATACCATCCTGCGCGACGCGGCGCTGGATGCCGGTCACGCTGCTTTGAGCGCGCTCGCGGCCGTTCACGGACGGCTGTTAGGCGCAGCGTCCGAAGAAATCGAACACGCCACGAAAGCCGCCGCGGCAACATTGAACCATCCGCTGCTTGCGAGAGCACGGCAAGCGGCGAGGGTCCATCGCGAATATCCGATCATGCTCAAGTTGGACGAGGGGAAAGTTTTGGAAGGCGTCGTCGATCTTGCTTTTGAGGCGGACGGCGCCTGGAACATCGTCGACTTCAAGACTGACGCCGATCTCGCATCCAGCCGCGCGCATTACAAGCGCCAGTTGCAGTGGTACAGCCTTGCAATTTCGCGATTGAACAAGATGCCGGTGCGCGCGTATTTGTTGAGCATTTGATTACTTGCCTTTGAAGTTTGGTTTGCGTTTTTCATGGAACGCGGCGATGCCCTCTTTTACGTCGTCGGTGTAGTTGACGGCGAGCGTGGAGAGGGCGGCGTCTTCCAAAGCGTTTTCGAGGTTCATGGTGCGCTGCTTGTACATCATGCGCTTCGTGATTCGGATCGCTAGCGGTGGGCCGTCCGCCAAACGCTCGGCCCAAGTGCGGGCAGTTGGCATCAACTCCGCGTCGGGCACAACTTCGGTTACCAGGCCGAGTTCCTTCGCCTGCCGCGCCGGGTAGACTTCGGAGAAGAGCGACATCTTGAGGGCGCGTTCTTGCCCCATGAATCTCGGGAAAAGATACGCGCCGCCCTCATCCGGGATCAAGGCGAACTTCAGGCTCGTATCGCCCAGCTTGGCGCTCTCGGCCGCTATGCGGAAATCGCAGCTCAGCGCCAGCGTGAGGCCGCCTGCTACCGCCGGTCCGTTGACGGCGGCGATGGTCGGCTTGTCGAAGCGTTGCAGGAAAGTGACTAGCTGGTCCATGTTCTCGCGCATTTCCAACATCGATTCCAGGCGATGGCCGCGGTACCGGCCGGGATATTGGAAGTCGTGCCCAATGTCGCCGCCGGAACAGAATCCGCGGCCGGCGCCGGTCAGAATCACCGCCCGGATTTCATCGTCATCGCGAGCGTCGGCCAGCGCGGCGAGGATTTCGTGAACCATCGTTTCCGAATATGCATTTAGTTTTTCAGGGCGATTCAGCGTGATGGTCGCTACGCGATTCTCTTTGACGTAGAAGATCTGTTTGTATTCGGTCATCGCCCTGTAAATTTCGGTGCGCGCTTTTCGAGGAATGCGCGGACACCTTCCTTGTGGTCTTCAGTTTGACCGCACCGTAGATGAGTTTCGGCTTCGCGATCCAAGAGCGTGCGGAAATCGGTATGAGTGGCGAGGTTGATGTTGGCTTTCATATAGCGGAAGCTGGTTAGCGGTCCAGTGGCGATGCGAGCGGCCACGTCGCGAACTTCAGATTCGAATCGATCGTGCGCAACCACGCGATTCACTAATCCGATGCGATGGGCCTCGGCGGCATCCACGATATCGCCGAGCATCAGCAACTCTTTGGCCTTGGGCGCGCCGGCATAGTGCGTGAGCAACCAGGTGGCGCCGAAGTCGCCTCCGTAGCCGACCTTCGCGTAGGCAGTTCCAAATTTCGCTTGATCGGACGCGATGCGCAGATCGCACGCCAGGCACACGCCCAGACCGGCGCCCATGGCGAATCCATTCACGGCGGCGATGGTGATTTTTGGAATGTTGAAGAGCAGCCACGAGAACTCCTGCCATTCGCGGAGGCCATCGATGTTTTCTTCGAGTGAACGGCCGGAGTCCTTGGCCATGGAAGAAACATCGCCGCCCGCGCAGAAGGCGCGGCCCGTGCCCGTAACGACGATCGCGCCGACGTTGGGGTCGACGCTCCAGGCGCGGAGGGCCGCGATGGAACCTGCCATGAGTTCGGAATTAAGGGCGTTCAGTTTATCGGGACGGTTGAACGTGAGGGTGGCGATGCGGTCGGCCACTTGGGTTTGGATCATGATCGAAACTAGCATAGACGGAGGGAGCATTGGTCAATATCTCGATGCCTGCGATTGCGCGGCGGAGTTGGGATTTGCGAATGCTTCGACAATTGCGGTCAAGTCCAATCCCAGAGACGGAGCGGCGGCGACCGCCCAGGTTGCGCAATCGGCCAGGCGCGCGACATGGACGGCGTCGATATCGCGAATACGGCTCAATGCTGTCGCAACGGCATCGCACAACGCGGCCGTGAGGGCAGGACGAAGAGCTTCGAATTCAGACCAGAGCGCGGCTTCGGCTCGCGGCGCACGGATGTGCGGAAGATCGATAGTGAGCGCACGGTTCACCAACGAGCCGGTCTCATTGCAAGGTCCGATCAAAATTATCGGGCCGGCGATCTTGGACGGTATGCGATGCACCCGATCGAAAACCAGCACCCAGTTGTTAAACGCCAACCGGCGAAGCTCGCGATCGTTCTTGGGCGGGCTTCGAACGGGCTCGGTAGAAGGATCGACCAGCGAGCGAAGGGCGCGGGCGAGCACAGACTTGCCGCTGCCGGCGGGACCGGTAAGGACCAGTATCGGATATGGGCCGGTGGAACGAAGAGCGGCGGCCAACCATGCGAAGGCCCGAGTGCGGTTTGCATCAGTCAATCGGAATAAAGTCGCGAAAGCTGTCAGTGGTTGACGCCCGGCGATTGGATTCGGGATGGGGAGCGTTGTGGAAGATTGGCGAAAGTTGTGCTGGAGATTGTCGGTAGTGCGCCAGCCTTTGCTGGTGATCTCTACCAGCTCGCCGGAGTCGTTTGCGAGGTCCAGAAAAATCTTGGATGGCAGAAAGGGATCGCCTTCAAAGCCCAGGCGGTAATCGACTCTTTGGGCGGGTGACTCGCCGTGCCGCGCGCGCGCTTCCAATGTGTAGAGTGCGGCGCGAAAAGCTTCGGCCGATGGCGCGGTGTCGTATTCGCTGTAGAAGTTATTGGTCAACCAAGCGCGGAAGGCATCCGAACGCAGGGGCAGCACGCGGCGCGAATCGATTCCGGCCGGGACGCTGGCGTAGGCTTCGCCGTCCTCGGAGGAAAACGGCGTGGCGGCGCGGGCGTGGTAGAGCAAGGCCTGGGCCTGGTCGAATTTTGGGGTGTGCGTGGACATCTACTTTCAATTTGAGAGTAAGGTTCGCGAGGGACTGGCGGGTGGCAGGGTGCTGGGATCTTCGTGAAAGGAATCGAAAAATGTTTTTTGATTTTCTGTGACTGGAAAAACCGCTCCCTCGGTCTTTATTCATCGCGGAGGGCGATCGCTGGGTCTACGCGCGTCGCGCGGAGGGCCGGGGCGTAGCATGCCGCTGCCGCCGACACTGCCAGCACTAACACGACGCCGGCCAGCACCCACGGATCGGTGGTCTTCATTTCGAACAACAGGGCTTGCAGCAACCGGCTTAAGGCCACGGCGCCGGCCATGCCGATCACCAAGCCGATCGCTACCGGGCGCATGCCCTGGCGCAGCACCATTCCGCTTACATCGCGGGCTTGTGCGCCCAGCGCCATGCGTATGCCGATCTCGTTGCCGCGCCGATTCACCGAATAGGAAATCACTCCATAAATTCCCAGGCTCGCCAAAATCAACGCGGCCAGCGCGAAACCCGCCAGCAGGGCGGTTTGGAAACGGCGCTCGGCGATCGAATCCAGAAGCAGACGATGCATCGTTTTCATTTCGGGCACCGGCACTTCGGAATCGATCGACCAGACGGCATTGCGAACGGCGCTCGCAATGGTGGCCGGATCCTGCGCGGTGCGGATGGCCAGCGAGGCGCCGGACTCTACATATTTCCAGTAGGGAATGTAAACCATCAGCGGCTGATTTGTTTTCATGTCGGCGCGGGTGTCCGTCACCACGCCGACCACTTCCGAAAACGGATCGGAATCGCTGCCCCGGCGCATGTGTTTGCCGACAGCATCCTGACCGGGCCAGATTCGCGCCGCGGTAGTGGCCGAGACCAGTACAACATCACGAGTGCGGTCCGCCTGTTGGAATCCGCGGCCCCGGCGTATGGGGATTTCCATCGCGGTGAAATATTCGGGGCTGACAAAGCGGTAATTCGCTACCGGCCGCTGCGTCACGGGACGGTGATCGTCGTCGCGCGTAATCATGTCAACCCAGGTATTGCCTTGCAGCGGCAACGCGGAGATCAGCCCGGCGCTGCGCACGCCCGGCGCCTGTTGAACCGCAGTCAACAGACGGTCGAAAAAATCAACTCGCTTTTTGTCATTGGAATATCGGGCGCCCGGCAAGCCGAGACCGACGGTCAGTACGTTGTCCACGCGGAATCCCTGATCTACTCCCAGAACGCGGACCAAACTGCCAACCAGCAGTCCTGCGGCAACCAGCAATGCCGCACTGAGAGCGACTTCGGCACTGACCAGGATTTCGGATATACGCAAGCCGTGGCGGCTTTGAGTGGCGCTCCGGCCACCGCTGCGCAATGCGTCCTGCGGTTGCGAGCGAGAGGCGCGCCATGCGGGAATCAAGCCGAACAGCAAGCCAGAAATAACAGCGGCGCCGAGCGCGAAGAGCAGCGCGCGGAAGTCCAGATGAACTTCTTCGAGGCGCGGTATATCTATCGGGGCCGCGGCCACCAGCGCGCGCACGGCCGCATACGCGAGTCCCAAACCTGCGATTCCACCCGCCAGCGAAATTGCCAGACTCTCCGTCAGGACCTGCCGCACCAGGCGCCAGGAACCGGCGCCGAGCGCCGAGCGGACGGCCATTTCGCGCGAGCGGGCGGTGGCGCGGGCCAGCATCAGATTGCCCAAATTGACGCACATGATCAATAGCACGATGCCGATAGACGCAAGCAACAACAGCAGCCCTCGGCGCGATCCGGATACCATTTGTTCCTGCAAAACCGTGACAGCGGCGCGCAAATCCATCCCCGGCATCGCCAATTCCCTGGTGAGCGCCGTTTGCACGGTGTTCAGTTCCGCGAGCGCTTGCTCGCGCGTCACTCCGGGGCGAAGCCGGCCGACGGCGGTGTAATTGTGGTTGCCCACCTTGTCGAGCTTGGTGCGATCGAGAGCCAGGGGTTTGAAAAGTTCGATATTGACCGTGGATCCTCCCAACGTAGTCAACATGTCGGGCCGGGGAAAGCGGAACGACGGCGGCAGAACGCCTATGACAACGTGCGGAACGCCATTCAACAAAATCGTTTTGTTTACGACCGATGCGTCGCCGTGAAAGCGCCTGTGCCAAAGATTGTCGGTGAGAATGACTTCGCGCTCGTTACCCGGGCGGTCCTCTTCCGGAGTGAAATTGCGGCCGAGTGCCGGCCTCACGCCCAACATGGGCAGAAGATTGGCCGTGACCCTTTCCGTTCCGAGGCGTTCCGGCGGACCGTCTTGTCCGGTCAGATTCATGGTCCGGTCTTGCAGCAGGGCGAGGTCGGTGAACGAGCGGGTGCGCGCCTGCCATTCCAGAAAATGCATGGCATTTACCGGAAGCTTGGGATACAAATTGCTCATCTGCACGACCACTTCGGAGACCGTGACGAGTTGCTCAGGCCGATCATAGGCAAGCGGGCGGAACAATACGGCGTCGGCCACGGAGAAAATGGCGGTGTTGGCGGCGAGGCCGAGAGCGAGTATCCCGACGGCGGCTAGGGCGAATCCGGGGCTGCGTTTGAGTTGACGGAGGGCTTGGCGAATGTCGGCTAGCAGCGTATCCATGTGGAAGAGTACGGGATGCGTGCGGTGTGAGTTCCATAGCAATTTTGTGGGGCAGGTTGATAACTAGTGTAGTGTCCAAGAATTAGCTGGTCAATCCGTCTGGTGGGGCGGACCCCCTGGTCCGCGGTCGGCCCCCTGGCCGACCTCTCGCACGCGTCCGAAATATTGAGCAATCCATGCAAAGGCCGACGAGGGCGTCGGCT
>DATDHK010000351.1:0-5971 GCA_036521635.1 Bryobacteraceae bacterium
CGGGATGGTGCTCATTAAGATTGTGGCGATTCTGGTGTTCGTGTTTGGCGCGGCGCGGGCGGTGAACACGGCCAACTGGCATCCCTTCATGCCGAATGGCTACTCGGGCGTACTCACCGGCGCGGCAATCATTTTCTTTACGTACATCGGGTTCGATTCGGTGTCTTGCGCGGCTGAGGAATGCAGGCGTCCGCAGCGGGACATGCCCATCGGAATTCTGGCGACGCTGGTCATCTGCGCGATTCTATATGGCTCCGTGGCGCTGGTGCTGACGGGGATTGTCAATTGGAAAACGTTGGACAACGCCGCGCCGGTGGCGAATGCCTTGAAGGCCCTTGGCATGAATAAAATTCGGCTGATGGTGACCGCGGGAGCGCTGCTGGGAATGCTTTCGTCCTTGCTGGTATTTCAGTACGGGCAAGCGCGCATCTGGTTCGCGATGTCGCGCGACCGGCTGCTGCCGGGCTGGTTTTCGCGGGTCCACCCAAAGTTCAAGACGCCGCACGTCAGCACCTGGGTGGCTGGGTTGGCGGTCGGAATTCCAGCGGGAATTTGGGACATCGGCACCTTCGCCGACCTGTCGAATATCGGAACGCTGTTCGCGTTCATTCTGGTTTCGGCGGGGGTAATTGTGCTGCGCAAAAAGCAACCGGAGCGCAGGCGGGGCTTCCGTGTGCCTTGGGTGCCGCTATTGCCGATGATATCCATCGTCTGCTGCTTCGTGCTGATGCTGAGCCTGCCGTTCGAGACGTGGGTCCGCTTTTTTGTTTGGCTGGCGATTGGGCTGGTGATTTACTTTACCTATAGCCGGAAGCGCACTCAGGACTTCGTGTCATAGAGTCCGATTTCTATTGTTTGCCTTGGTCGAAGTCTCCACGAAGCTTCAGCAGCTTTTCGTATAGTTGACGACATTCCTCTCGAAATTCGAGGCGTTCACTGGCGAGCTGCTTGAGCTGCTTATCCATGCGGTCAAGGCGGCCCTTCCAGTCGTCGTTGATCTCTTCGGCCATTCTCACCTTCATTCTATCTCGTCAATACCCAACCTTTTTCTGCTACCATAGTCTAACTATGGGACGAGGTGACGACATCAAAACCGAGATTCCTCCGGGAACGCTGTACATGCTCATTCTGAAAACGCTGGTGCGGGAGCCCATGCATGGCTATGGCATCGCGATGCACATCCAGCAGACATCGGACGACGTGCTGCAAGTTGAGGAAGGCTCGCTCTATCCGGCGCTGCAACGCATGCTCATCAAGGGCTGGGTAGTGGCCGAATGGGCGCAATCCGAGAACAATCGGCGGGCCCGATATTACAAGCTAACGGCCGCTGGAAGGAAGCAGTTGGCCGTCGAGCTATCGCAATTCGATCGCGTGATGCAGGCCATTGGGCGCGTAATACAGACGGCGTAACCATGATTGGCGAACTCTGGAGACGACTAGTTTTTCTCCTGCGGCGCGGGCGATTCAACCGCGAGCTCGATGAGGAAATGCGCTTTCACTTGGAGATGAAGGGGCAAGCCGCGGGGCACTACGCGGCGCGCCGGCAGTTTGGAAATGCAACTTTGCTCAAGGAGGTCAGCCGCGAAATGTGGGGATGGAGATCGATCGAGATATTGCTTCAGGACATCCGCTACGCTCTGCGGATGCTGCGCCGCAGTCCGGGATTCACGACGGTGGCGGTTCTTTCGCTTGCCCTGGGGATTGGCGCCAACACCGCCATCTTCAGTCTGCTGGATGCGGTGCTGCTCAAGATGCTGCCCATCCAGAAGCCGCAAGAGCTAGCCGTGCTCACGTTGCGCGGGCACAAGGGGGCGGCCATCTTTTCCTATCCCGCTTTCCGCAACTTGCGCGACCACAACGAAGTGTTCTCCGGCATGTTTGCACGCGCCACCGTGCCGGTGACGGTGGTCACAACCGGCAGCTCGGAGCGCGCCACCGCGGAGTTGGTTTCCGGAAACTTCTTCTCCACACTCGGCGCCCGGCCGGCGCTGGGACGGCTTTTCACCAGCGAAGACGACCGCACGCCGCTGGCGCATCCGGTGGCCGTGCTGAGCTACAACTTCTGGCAGCGAAGCCTCGGGCGAGATCCAAACGCCATCGGGAAAACCATACGCATCGACAATCATCCGTTCAATGTAGTGGGCGTCGCGCAGCGCGGATTCTTTGGCGTTGAGGTCGGCTCGGCCCCGGACATCTGGGTTCCGATGATGATGCAGCCGCGGATTTTCAGCTCGCAGCCGGCCTTCGACGAACCGCATTGGGGCTGGCTCGACATCATGGCGCGGCGCAAGTCCGGACTGGGCGAGGCGCAGGCGCAAGCCGGACTGGACGTTACATTCCAACAGATGCTTCAAGACGACGAGATCGCAAGCCTCTATGGAAAGAATCGAGCGTCGCGGGATGTACACGCCGCACTGCTGCCCGGCGGAAAGGGAATGTCCCGGCTGCGCGAACAATTCGAGAGTCCGCTCGTGATTCTGATGGCGGTGGTGGGGATCGTATTGCTGATCGCCTGCGCGAATATCGCGAATCTTCTGCTGGCCCGGGCCTCGGCGCGAAGCAAGGAACTCGCGGTCCGCCTGGCGCTGGGAGCCAGCCGCGTACGTTTGCTTCGGCAATTGCTGACGGAAAGCCTGCTGCTGGGGTTGCTCGGCGGCGTGTTAGGGCTGGTGTTCGCCTTGTGGGGCGCCCATTTGCTGCTCACGTTTCTTCCGGGAGGCCGAGTGCCATTGTCGTTGGAAGTCCGGCTGGACGCGCGATTGCTGGTCTTTGGATTTGCGATTTCAGTTCTGACCGGCATTCTATTTGGTCTCGCGCCGGCGCTACAGGCAACCAAACACAGCCTGGCTCCGGCGCTGAAAAACGAGCGGGCCACGCGCTTCGGCCTTGGCAAGCTTCTTGTGATTGCGCAAGTGGCGCTGTCCCTGATCCTGCTGGTCGGCGCCGGGCTGTTTATCCGGACACTCCAGAACGTGAAGGCCATCGACGCCGGCGTCCGAGTGGAGAATGTACTGCTGGCCTCAATGGATCCCGCGTTGAACGGATACACGCCGGCGCAAGTGAAGAGCTTCTATCAGCAACTCACCGAGCGGATCAGAGCGCTTACGGGCGTGAATTCGGCGGGCTTCGCGCAAGCCCCGCTGCTGAGCGGCAACTACTCCATGGTCGGCCTGAGGGTTCCCGGCCGCCCGGACCCGCCGCAGGGCAGATCGATCCTGGTCAACGATATCACTCCGAACTTTCTGGAAACAGCCGGCATCGCGATCGTCGCCGGGCGCGACTTCCGAAGCGACGATGTCCCTGCCAGCCCCGCCGTCGCGATTATCAACGAGGCGGCCGCGCGATACTTTTTCGGAGGTGACAACCCGCTTGGAAAGCGCGCACAGCTCGGCCGTCAGGACCTCGAAATTGTTGGCGTCGCCAAAGACGCAAAGTACCGCAGCGTGAGGGAAGAAACTCCGCGGACGGCATACCTCGACTTCGATCAGCAGCCGCGGCCCAATAGCAATAGAACGTTATACGTCCGGACGGCACGCGACGCCATTCAGATGGCTGCCGCGGTGCGTCACGAAGTGCAGGCGCTGGACAAGGATTTGCCGCTGTTCAACGTCAAGACCTTCGCCGGGCAGCGGGATGAATCGCTGGCGGAAGAGCGCCTGATCGCCACCCTTTCCGGATTCTTCAGCAGCCTGGCGTTGCTGCTGGCATGCATCGGACTCTATGGCGTGATGGCGTACGGCGTAGTGCGAAGGACCCGCGAAATCGGGATTCGGATGTCGCTGGGCGCGCAACGTCCAACGGTGCTGTGGATGATGTTCCGTGAAACGCTCGTGCTGGTGTTGGCCGGAATCGCCGTCGGCATACCGGCGGTGTTGAGCGTCGCGCGTTTGGTCCGCAATCAACTTTTTGGAGTGACGCCGGCCGATGCCGGCACACTCACGGTCGCTACGCTGATTTTGCTGGCTGTCGGCATGCTGGCGGGCTACATCCCCGCGCTGCGCGCCGCGCGCGTGGACCCCATGATCGCTCTTCGTTATGAGTGAGGCCAGTACTTTTACTAGCGGGTTCTGTAACCAAAACTGTTAAAGTCCCATTCTCTCGATCGGCGCGGGCTTCCACGATGGATGCATGGTTACGCCGCCCCAGAGCACCGCGCCGGATTCAGGTGACATCGGCGCCGTTAACGTTGTCCAAGTCGGTCCCCAGCTTAGCGTTATACACGCGACGCGTACATGGATTCAATACGGTGTTTTTGGTTTTGCCGTGTTTTGTATCGTCGTTGGCGCAGTAGAAGCGCTTTTTGGACGTTAAAGGTAACGTAGCCCCCTTAACACTAAGGTCGCGTTAAATAAGAGATTAATCTTATTGCAACTTAGTACGAGAAGAGCGACAATACTATTGGACCTAGCTCACTCCTCCGAGGGCTATCCAATGCCCGTTTCAACCCCAGTGGATGAGGCGGGCATTTCCTTTTTGGATCTCCCCGCGTTGTCCTAAATTCTGCAGTGCGCGACGCCGCGTTTTTCCAAATACTGCTGATGATATTCTTCGGCGAGCCAGAATTCAGGGGCTGGCGTGATCTCGGTGACCACCGGCCGCCGGTAGCGGCCCGACCGGCCGATCGCATCCGCCGACGCTCTCGCTGCGGACTCTTGTTCGGGCGTATGGAAAAAGATGGCCGACCGGTATTGCGTGCCGACATCGGGGCCTTGGCGATTTAGAGTTGTGGGGTCGTGATTTTCCCAGAAAACAGCGAGTAGTCGTTCATAGGAAACCTGCGCGGGATCGAACTCCACCTGCACCACTTCCGCGTGCCCCGTCCTGCCGGAGCAGACGTCCTGATAAGTAGGATTCTTCAGCGTGCCGCCCATGTATCCCACCGCTGTCGATGTCACGCCGGGCGTTTGGCGGAAGGCGGCTTCAATTCCCCAAAAACATCCGGCTCCGAATGTAGCTTTCTGCATACCTCAAGTTTACGACAGTGCTGAAAACTCTCCGAGCGGGTTTCAGCCTTTTTCAGCACGATTTCTCAAGAGCCTTTGTAGATATCGGGGCGCACGATTTCCATGTACCCGGCCGCGTTCCGCAAGGGCTGAAACCCAAACTGCTGGTAGAGCCCGTGCGCGTCCCTCGTCACCAAAACAAAGCGGCGCAGTCCTTGCAGATCCGGGTGCGATTGCAACTCCTGCATGAGCCACTTCCCCAGCCCGCGGCCCGTGTATTCCTCAAGAATATACACATCGCAGAGGTAAGCGAACGTCGCCCGATCCGTCACTACTCTCGCGAACCCAATCTGCCGGCTGCCGTCGAACACGCTGAAACAAAGCGAGCCGGCGATCGCCTTCGCCATGAGATCCTTCGAAATGCCCTCGGCCCAGTAGGAGCGTGTAAGATACGCATGCACTGCGTCCACATCGATTCTGCTTCGATCCGTCGAGATCTCATACTGGCCTCTTACACTCATCGTGATTTGGCACGGGCGAGGATCGGCTCCAGAAACCGGCCGTACCTGGCAAGCGTGGCCCGGTCGTTTTTCTTGTTTGCCTCCAGCACCGCTGTTTCCATCTCCGGGGTTATGACTTCAATGCGGCCGACAAATGTCCGCTCAATCTTCGCGGGTTTGGGACTGATCGACAGCGGCAGAATTGAATCCACCGCGCTCCGCGGCAGAATGTAGAACACGCGTGTGCCTTCCTCAAACCAGGAATCGCGCCAGGTCTCGACCATCGCTCGCGCCTCGTCCTCGAACAGGCCGTTGGCGGCCAGCAAATATTCTAGCTGAGCGCGCAGCGGCGCGATATCGGCGACCAATTCGGGCCGGTCCAGCACAACCTCGGCGGCGCCGGAGTAATCAACCTTGTACCCGATCTGCCCACCTTGATTCTCGAAAAGGATGATGGCGCCGGCACGGTCCTCCGTCTGCCGCACCACTACCTGGTTGTTCACCAGCTTCACCGACAGCGGCGGTTGG
>DATDHK010000352.1:0-10258 GCA_036521635.1 Bryobacteraceae bacterium
ATCGATGTAGCCTTCCACGCGCGACTTATGTTCCCGCGTGACCAGCGGACCCATGTCGACGCCCTTCTCCGCTCCATCGCCGATCTTCATCGCGGTCACTTTCTCCGCCAGCAACTTGAGCAGCGGATCGGCCACGTCGCCCACTGCGACCAGCACGCTGCCGGCAAGACAACGCTCGCCCGCTGCGCCGAAGGCCGAGCTGATAATGGCCTCCACGCTCTTTGGCAAATCCGCGTCGGGCATGACAACCAAGTGGTTCTTCGCACCGCCCAGCGCCTGCACGCGCTTGCCTTCCGCGGCCGCAGTCGTATAAATATATTTCGCGATCGGCGTGGAACCGACAAAGGAAACCGCGCGCACCAGCGGATGATGCAGCAGCGCGTCCACAGCGACCTTGTCGCCATGAATTAGATTAAAGACGCCCTCGGGCACGCCCGCCTGATGCAGCAGCGTCGTCGCCATGGTGGGCGTCATCGGAACTTTTTCGGACGGCTTCAACACGAACGTGTTTCCGCAGGCGATTGCGAACGGCCACATCCAGAACGGCACCATCGCCGGAAAATTGAAGGGCGTGATGCCGGCGCAAACACCGATCGGCTGGCGAATTGTATGGCTATCGATTCCGCTGGAAACATCGTTCAACGAATCACCCATCATCAAGCTGGGCATGCCGCAGGCCACTTCCACCATCTGGATGGCCCGGCGCACTTCCATCCGCGCGTCGTCCGCGGTCTTGCCGTTCTCTGCCGTCAGCACCGCGGCCAGTTCGTTCGCGTGACTTTCGAGCAGGGTCTTGTAGCGATAGAGCACCTGCACGCGCTCCACCACCGGCACGTCGCGCCACTTTAGAAATGCCGCATGCGCGGCCTCGACGGCGCGATCGACATCCGCGACGGATGCATAGGCAACTTGAGCGATGGCCGCGCCAGTGGCAGGATTTGTTACCGGCTGCATCGTCCGGTTTCCAGCGCCCTCCCACTTACCATTCACGTAAAAAGACACGGTTTCAAGAGCGGACTCAGTACCAATCATGTTTCTTCTCCAATCAATTCGCGGGTGCCGGAAGGCGCGCGCCGCATTAGGATGACGTAGGCTGTACCTGCTACCAAGAATCCCACAAACCATGCGTAATCGTACAGCCAGCGGACCGGCGGCAGCACCAATCCCAACAGCGCGACGACGATGCCCAGCACCAACGCCAGCACCGCGCGGTAATTCACTCCGCGATCGTATTCATATAAACCGTTGCGCCGGTAGAGATCCGCGACATTCAGATCGCAGTGCCGCACCAGAAAATAATCCGCGATCATCACCCCGGCGATAGGGCCCAGCAGTCCTGAATAGCCCACCAGCCATCCGAAAATGTACGCGCTGAAATCGCCCAGCAGTTTCCACGGCATCATCAGAATTCCAACAATGCCGGTGATGAAGCCGCCGGTGCGAAAGGAAATCAGCCGGGGGTTGAGATTCGAAAAATCGTTGGACGGCGAGACCACGTTCGCGGCCACATTGGTGTTCAAGGTTGCAACCAGCAATGCCACCAGCGCGATGGACGCTACTACGGGCTGATGGAATCGGCCGAGCAACGCCACGGGATCCCAAATCGCTTCGCCGAACAGCACCACCGAAGCCGAAGTGACGGCCACGCCGATGAATGAGTACAGAGTCATGGCGGCTGGCAGCCCCAGCGCCTGGCCTAACATTTGCGCCCGCTGGGATTTTGCATAGCGCGTGAAGTCCGGAATATTCAAAGCCACGGTGGCCCAGAATCCAACCATTCCGGTGAGCGACGGAATGAAAAACTTCATGAACTCGGCCGTGGTTTTGAACTTACTGGGCGAGCTCAGCACCGGGCCGAAGCCGCCGGCTTTGCTGGTGATCCACCACAGCAGCAGCAAGCCGACGCCCAACATGAACGGCGCGCCGACGCCTTCCAGAAATTTGATGGTTTCGATGCCGCGGTAAATCACGTACATGTTCAACGCCCAAAACGAAAAGAAGCAGATCCACCTGGCCGCCGGGAAACCACTCACCGCCGGCCAGAGAATTTGCAGCATCGAATAGATGGCCTGTCCGCCGATCCAGGTTTGAATTCCGAACCATCCGCACGCCACCAGGGCGCGCAGAACCGCCGGCACATTGGCGCCTTTCACACCGAATGAAGCCCGCACGAAAACCGGAAATGGAATGCCGTAGCGGGCGCCGGCGTGCGCGTTGAGCAGCATCGGAACCAGTACGATCAAGTTGCCCAGCAGGATGGTCAGGATTGCCTGCCACCAGCTCATGCCGCCCGCGATCAAACCGGACGCCAGCATGTAGGTGGGGATGCAGACGCTCATCGCCACCCACAGCGAGACGTAGTTGTAGAGTCCCCAGGTCCGGCGCTCAAACGGAATCGGCGCCAGGTCCTTGTTGAAGAGAGAGGGGTCGCGAGCGTCGGTCACTATGCAAGAGATGATGACACAAAAAGCCGGTATGGGAGGTCAACCGGATTTCCGAACTGCCGGATCAGACGGGATAGTCCTCCGCCATCCAGAGCTTGAATAATTTCACCTGCTCGTCGGTCAACGGCGGATAGGGCGGGGGTGGCATCTGTTGGGTCGAGATATAGCTGTAGATCGTCTTGGCATTGCCTTTCACGTCTTCATATTTAGTCAGGTCAAAGCGCCACAGCATCGATCCGCGAAACTGGCGCATGATCGGCACAATATCCTTCTCAAATGAAACCGTCGACTTCATAACTCAAGCCTCCACAATTTCCCGCTGCCTGCCCGCGCCGCAATACCCTTGTCGGGCGTGATTTCGAATTCGCCGAAGTCGAGCACGTAGACCGCGTCCGAAAATAGAACATCGATGGGCCGGTGAAACGGCGGCGATTTTACCGGATGAATAGACCAGTCGCGCAGCGAAACGCGGACCAGCTTTCGGCCTACACGGGGGCCCGCGGGTCCGGTCAATGGACGCTCGTCCCCAAACAAAGCGACGATCAGATCGCCGGCGTACACAGCGAATTTCACCGCGCACGCGTTCACCTCGAATTCAAGCAGCGGACGCTCGGGCGGGGGCAGATCCGCGTGATTCGCCAGCAGAAACGAGGGTTCCGCAGCGCCCGCCGCGCGGAATCGAGGATCGGTCGCTGGCCTGCCGCCGAAAAAGTCCGGCCATCCGTACCAGGCGCCCGGGCGAACTTCGTAGAGAAAATCGGGACAGTTCGCGATGGGGCGGCTGCCTCGCAGATCGGTTCCCTGATCGGTGGCGAGCAGTCGTCCGTCAGGCAGAAATCCGAGGCCGTATGCATTGCGCAGTCCCCACGCAACCAATTCAAGTCCGGCGCCATCCAGCCCGCAACGCATCACCGAAGAAGTACACGGCACACGGCCAGCCACTCGCTGTCCCGGCCAGGAAGGAGTACCGAACGGCGAAAAACCACCAGTGATCGCGCGGTCGCCGTTGCCGGAACTGGGGTCCGCCGTTTCCACATTGAACCCGGTGAGCGTCACATCGTAGCCCGGCACATCGAACGGATGCGGGACTGTTCGGAGCCACGCCATGTCGCGCGAATCGAGGCCCAAAATACCGCTGTTGGTCATGGCGCCCTGGCTGAAGTAGAGCTTTCGATCCGGGCCGACGGCCGTCATGTTGGTGTGATAATTTCCCAGGCCCGGCAGTCCGTCGAGAACGGTCTCGCGTTCGCCGTCCGGCAATTTCAGTCGGGAAATGCGGCCGGGATTGCCGCCCTCCGATATGTATAGCCAGCCCGCATCCCAGGTAATTCCGTTCACCGGCGGACGCAGGTCCCGCACCAGGCTGGTTTTGCCGCCGTCGGGAAGAATGCGCGACACAATACCGCCGCGAGGCAGGCCATCAAAGGGCAGCCCGGACTCCGCGACGTACAGATTTCCGTCGTCGTCCGAAGTTGCACTCGTCGGAAAATTCAGGCCCTGCGCCACCGGCTCCATGCTCAGATTCCTTCAGAGATCAGCATGCGCACCGCAAGCAAGCACAGGTACGATCCGGCGACCAGTTCAATCCTGCGCGGCGCGAACCGCCGCAGCCACGCTCCGCAATACAGGCCGGCGCACGACATCAACGCGCTGATCGCGCCGATCAGCAATGCCGGCGGAATGGCCGGGCCGGGTAGTGCGCCAATTCCCGCGCCGACGGTCAGATTATCCAGACTGAGCGAAATCGGCAGACCGAAAAGCATTCGGCTGTCCCAGGCCGGGGAGCCGAAGCGAATCAAGACGACGACCCCGCACACCAGGACCATGATCGGCCCAGCCTTGGCGGAAACGGGTTGCAAAGCCGAAAGCAGCAGATGCCCCAAGGCCAGACCAATCAGCGGCGCCATAATTTCGCAAATGCTGAAAGCGGCCGCGAGCGCATGCCGCCTCGGCCCTTGCAACGGAACCAAACCTACCGACGAACAGACCTGCAGATTGTCGAGCCCCGCGAGTATTCCAAGCAGCAGAACGGGCACGGTCATTTGCCCGCCGAAGGTAGCGAATAAATCCGGAGCACTCCGCCGCGCCGCCCGAATACCAGCGCGCCCGCCACCACGTAATCGCCCCAAATCGCCGGCCCAAGACAATACCCGTAGCCGCCGTTCATGCCGCCCGTCTGCTCACCCAAAAGATCCTCCCACAGCATTTTGCCGCTGAATGCATCGAAGGCATAGACGGAGATTTTCGAAGTGGAGAAGAAGACCAGATCGTTGACTACCGCGGGAGAACTCAATCCCGATTCGCCCGGAGTCCGGTACATGGGCGGCTGCGCTTCAATATACAAGCGGGGGTCGCTGCCATCCATCGCCCATGCGTCGTGGAGCGTTTCCCAATCCATGGCGCGCAGGAATGGTGTGGTGGAGTAGTCGATGCCGGCCTGCACGTTGTGATAATTGTTGCCGCCGATTCCGATGTAGATGCGCCCCAGGTCCGAATGGATCGCGGGCGTACTGTAGGTGCCGGAATAATTCTCCTGGTCGGTCTCGTCGGACATCCGGTTTGGCACCAGCGGGTCCATGCGCTGGTCGTTCGGCCCCACGTGCGGATCGACGCTCGGAATCTGCGAGCCATCGTTGTAATAGGGCAGAAGCTGGCGCCAGCGCACCAGCTCGAGCGTCGCGGCATCCAGAACAAAGAGGCCGCCGTTCTTGCATCCGGCCGTCACCAGCCTTCGGCCATTCTTGGTAAAGAGTACGGGAGAGCCGCCAAAATCCACGTCGACGTCGGTAGTGCGATAACTGCTTTCCGCCGGCGCTTGAAAGAAGCCCCGGTATGCGCCGGAGCCCGCGTCCAGCGCCAGGATGCCGTTCGAAAATCCCTTGCACGGCAGCGCGGTATCCGGCACCGGGTTACCGGTGGCGCAGTAAAGCCGGTCCAGTTGGTCGTCATATGCAATCGAAGCCCAGACGGAACATCCGCGGATGGCCGGATTGACGGAGCCGACGCTGAATGGAGCCGGCGGAGCGCCATCCACCGCGTCCGGTGGCAATACGTTCGGCAGGTTGGGCACGCCTTCCACGAACTGGCAGGTGCAATAGATCCAATTCACGTTGCCGCTTTGCGCGTCCAGGCAGAACACAAATCCATAACAAGTGGGATTCTCGCCCTCACCCATTCCGACAAATACATTGCCATCGGCAACCACCGGCGAACACCAGCCCGCGGGGGGCGGATATCCCGGAACAGCCGGATTTGTGACTGGTTGATTGTGAGCGAGGTCCGCGTTGCGCAGGTCCGTCACCCACACCAGGTGCAGGTCGTGCGTGCTCAGGCAATAGAGCTTGCCGTTGAAGGCGCTGAAATACAGCAGGTCGCCGGTGACGGCGGGCGTGCAGCCCATGCCCATGAATCCGTGCGAGTCGCCTTCGGATGCCGGGATCGTCCATTCGAACTTGTGCACGGTCTTGCCGGTCTTCAAATCGATCTTCAGGAACATGCCGCCGATGGCGGCGGGCGCGTCAAGATTGTTGGCCAATCCCACGTACATGAACCCGTCCACCAGCGCGGGGACCGACAGCACGGGTCCCGGAATCTCGATGTCGTGCAGCAGCTTTAGGCTCGCCGCGTTTCCACGATTGATGTGGCTTCCAGTTACACTGCCCGTGTGCGCGGGGTCTCCGTGATACATCCACCAGTTCGATTTTTGCATCACAGCACCGGACGGTATTGAAAACTTGGACCCGCCGTCTGGCCCGGCACAAGTTCGTAGGACATCATCACCAGAGCTTGTTCTTTTAGCGACTCCATGAGTCCGATAGCCGGTGCGAGCCGGTCCGGTTGCCCGTTGAATGTCAGGTGCAGCGACTTGAGCAGGCTGGTGTAGGTGTAGTTAAAAGTATCGTTCAGATTCGCGGCTTTTGTGCCGGGCTTGTAGGGGGAGAGGCTCGGATTCGTAACCACGGGCCACACGCCCGCGGGGTTGAACACGATTGCGTGGCCGCCATAGACGTAGTCCGGTCCGCCGGGCTTCGGATCCGGGTTGGGGATCAGTTTCTTGCCGTAGAATATTTCGGCGTAGCGGTAGTAGTGCGCCAGTTCGTGCTCCGGATCGAGCGGCGATGTCTTGGTTCCCTCGCCCTGTTCGACGATCAGGTTGATGGCTGCGATCGCCGATTTAGCATCGGTGATCTTCAAGGTTTGAAGCACTTCGAAACCGGTCGTCAATTGCCGGGCCGGGTCGCCGGTGAAAATATTTTGCGTCTCGGAAAGTTTCAGGATCTGCTTTTTGATGGCTTCGTAAAATTGCCCGATGGTAATTTGAGGCGCTCCGATCTCTGCGGCCTTCAGCACCGGGAAGTGGAGCGGGTCTTCCGGTTCCTCAATCACCATGAACACGTCGTGGACAAGCTGCTTTGAGAAGGGCGCAAGGGGAACGATCAAATCGCTCTCCACCGCTCCCGGCAGCGGTCCCGGATACTTGGGTACGGATTCGGGACGATCGATGACCGGGTGGCCGTCGATGGCGTTCAGGATGTTGCAATCCAGCGCCATATGCAGCATTTCCTGCATGACGATTGATTTGATCAGCCCCGCGATCTCCAGGTTGGCGCCGGGTTTGATGGAGTACAGCGCGTAGAGGTACGGCGGCAGCGTGGCAAGCTCCAACTCGATGGCGTTCTGAACGGCCCGCCTCAACCCGGGCAGCGAATCCTTGAGATCTTCCAGAAGCTCAGCTTTCAGGTGGATCATGAATTTTCCTTCCTTGGGAGTTGGATACTTTGTCTCAGGCCTACCCGGCGGGACGCCGCGATCGCCTTACCGCCTCGAGCAAGCTGCATCTCAACGGGCGCCGCTTTCGGTGGAAGCGGAGCGGCCACACTTCGAGGAGCGCTTTCCGGCCGGGGCGAGCCCTTCAACGGCCGGCCATCGTGACCGGGATGGCCCAGCCATTGCAGAATGGCCTTGCGCTTCGCCGCCGACAAATCGCGCGTGACCGGCATGGAATTGGGATCCTCGGGGTTCAACCCAAAGGCCAACTGCAACAGGTCCACGTTGACGGAAACCGAATCGTAATCCGCAAGGTTCAGAAAACGGCTCATCACCGGGTACAGATTCGCATACTGCTGGAATATTGGCTGCATGCTTCCAAACCACGTGGGCGGGTGATCGGGCGTGAATCCGCTGAATGCCAAAAGGCTGACGAATTCCCACGGACTGAACGGATAATTCACTCCATAGTCGAGCGTTTCTTCCAACATTGGCCGCACGCCATAGACCTGTCCATCGATGTACAGGCGCGGATCGCCGGGGTCGGTTACATGAATCGGCAACTTTGCCATGCCCTGATTGTCCGCGACCACGCGAGCCGGGAATTCCACGGCTTTCGTGGGAATCGCAACATCCGGTGGAACGCCGACAGTGCTGAATTCCTGGCTTTGCAATTGAGAGGGATCGAATACCGAGACGATTCGTGCGCCCGCGTACCTCTGCCCCCACTTCGTGGCGTACAGCGAAACGTCACGCCGGTCGCCGGGATCCATACGATAGACAAACCGGTCGGCTCGCACGTAAAGCCCGTCGGCTGGTTCACTGATCGCAATCTGCGCGGGATCCGCGGGGGTCGGAGTCAGCAGCAGCGCCAGGGAATTGCTCTGAATGGCGGCGATCTCGGCGCTGGTCAGCGAGCGATCCGCGGGAACCTCGGCAATACCGGCGGTCTGGTCATACCATGCCGGCTGTAGATAGGGAATGTTCCCAAGATTAACCGGAACCGGATTGCCGGAGGCATCCTGTCCGATATAAGCAAGAGTGAGGTCGCCCAGATCCTGCATGGGCCCGCCCGCGCTCTGCGAAGGGAGAGCGTTACCGAGATCCACGAGTAATTTGCCGGCCGGTTCATCCAGCGCGGCCACACAGAAATTAATCTTCCCGGCGGGAGCGAAGAAATTCCCGCCTGGGCCTGCTGTCGTCATAAAATGGCGGCCCAGAACGAAGTGCTTCGGTTCATTGAGGGAAGCCGGGCCAATAGTGCCCGCAATGCGGCCGCGGGTAAAATCCGGCGAGCCGAAGCTCATGTTGTAGCCGTCCACGTTGAACTTGATGGAGAGCAATCCGTGCGGCGCCGCATCGCGCAAGGTGCGCAGGAAGACCGAGCCTCCAATGTCGCCCCATTCCAGGTCATACAGCACGGACTGATACATGGCGCCCGCGCCGATATCGCCCCCGCCGCCTTGTGCACGGTCCCATATGTCGGCGAACGCCGCGGTTGCGTAATGGGATCGTAATACATTGGTTCCATCGGGCCGCGAGATGCGCACCTGCATGCCCCAGATTTCCGAGACCAACTGCTGCTCAGGGTCCAGGTCGACCAGTTTCGCGGCAACCGTGCGATCCGAATCCGCCACCAGGCAGGAATGAATCATGTCGTCCTTCGGCGCCGGAGAAGCCGCTCCGATCCAGGCCGACGTTACGGCGCAATTGATCAGCCGCCAGGTGGCGTCGCCTTGTGGATTCCACCATCCATCGCGCGGCGGCCCGGACACTATCTGCCGGTCCTGGTAGGACGGTAGAAAGGTGGCGTTGTCGAAATGGACGGGATCGTTATTGACCGTGGAGGGCGCGGCCTGAAATTTTCCCTTGAAATGCAAACGTACTGAATTTAGATAACTCATTTGCCGAAATCGATTTTACACGAAATTCCAGAAAACAATCAAAAGAAAATTACGTCCTATAATGCTTTTTTGGGTTATCAGGAAGGAGGCCGATACTTGCCAGTGCGCGCGACGTGCATCGCTACCTTGATTATGGCCGGCCTTCTACACGCCCAGACGCCGCCGAAAGTGGAACCAGTGAAGACGGTGGTGACCGTCACCGCACGGCCGGAGCCGGTTGAAACCAGCGCAGCCGACATCACGGTAATCGATTTGGACAGCTCTCCCGCATCCAGCCCGCAATCCTTTGCCGATATCCTGCGATTCCAGCCGGCTCTCTATATCGGTCAAACGGGCCAACGCGGCGGCCTGACGGTCGTCAGCCTGCGAGGCGGCGATCCTAATTTCACGCTGTTCATGCTGGACGGCATTCCGGTCAACGATATTACGGACCAGCTTGGCGGAACGGTGGACCTCAGCACCATCCTGCCCGTGAATGTGGGCCGGGTGGAAGTGGTGCGTGGGCCAATGTCGGTGCTGCATGGATCGGAGGCAGTGGCCGGCGTGATCAACGTAATTTCGAGGGACGAACCGAAAGAGCATGCGGCATTGAAATTGTCCACCGGAAGCTTCGGCACTCTGGACGGCGGATTCAGCTTGGGCGGACGCAAGGGGCGGTTTCAATACAGCCTGGGAATCGCGGGAGTGCGCATCGGCGAACAGGTCGAGCGCGATTCGTTTAGCGCCATCGACTCCGGCGGCCGGTTGAGCGCGGCCATGGGAAGCAATATGTCGATCGCGTTTACATTTCGCATACGCCGTTCCGAAGCCGCCGGATTTCCCGCCAATAGCGGCGGACCAAAGTATGCGTTGGACCGGGCGCTGGAGACGCGCGCGGCAACGTCGGGGATCGCCGGGTTGGAATGGAAATATTCCACCGGCCGTTGGTCGCATCTTATTACCGGCGACTTTTTTCCGCAAGCGCAGGATCAGAATACGCCCGCAATTTTCGATCGCATTCCACCCGGCTTTCAAACCGTCCCGGCGACGATTTCCTCGACTACCTTTCGCCGGGCGCGGGTGAACGGGTCCGCCTCGCTGCGAATCGCCAACCGCTGGACGGCGACGATAGGCGCCGCATACCGGAATGAGTCGGGCGAAAAC
>DATDHK010000353.1:0-9003 GCA_036521635.1 Bryobacteraceae bacterium
ATCGCCCCGGGCGTGATGGCGGCGGGACTGGCGGAGGCGAGCATCGCGTCGGGCCAATACGATCGCTATTTGCAGGACGGCACAATCTCGCGTTACGGCACAGCCGCGGACGTAGCGCGCGCCGTCCGATTTTTTCTAGAGCCGGACAACTACGTAACCGGCCAGGTGTTGTCCGTAGACGGCGGCATCACGTTGTAATTTTTGTAGGGCAGGTGGGTACCCTGCGGCCGATTGGCAATCAGCCCGTAATTAATTCCGGAATCAATACCAGGCGGATTACCAATCCGCCGCAGGTTACCAACCTGCCCCACATTACTTCGGCTTGTAAGCCACGCAGTCGATCTCCACCTTCATTTCCGGCGTGGCGAACTGCGCCTCTACCGTTGTGCGCGCCGGCCGCGTCTCACCGAAAAACTCGGCATAGACTTCGTTCATCGCGGTGAAATCTTTTCCGCTTGACAGGAACACCGAACACTTCACCACGTCCGCAGGCGTGACGCCGGCCTGCGCCAGAACACCCTTGATATTATTCAGCACCAGCTTCGTTTCGTGTTGAATGCTGCCGAACGAATATTGATTCGTTACCGGATCGATCGGGCCCTGGCCGGAGACAAAAATAAAATCTCCAGCCCGGACGAATGGCGAATAGGGACCGCGTGGTTTCGGGATCATTGCATTGTGTGGTGTTCAGGTTTTTTCTTGCGCGGGCGGCGCGGGCGATCACTTGTATTGCCGGACCCGGCAGGCTTTCGTGCGCGTCGTACAGGCTTCGGTTTGACCGGCGGAGGATTGGGCTCCAATAGCGACGGCTGCCCCTCGACGATGGGTTGCTTTTCCTCCTCCTCTTCTTCCTGCTGGTCCTGAGGCGGCGCCTCCGGGATGGCCGGCGGATAAAATTCGGCGCCCAAATACACCACCAGTCCTTTCTCTTCGTCCGGCACCACGCGCACCACCAGCTTGTCCTGCGCATAGTTGAGGAATTCGGAAAATTCCTGGAATCCGTAAGCGGCGGCTTCGAAGTTGGGCATCTCGGCTTGGACCCAGGCGGCCAGTTCGTCGGCGCCGGCGCCGTTCTCGAGTTCCAGGCGGTGCGTTTCCAGCACGTCGCGGAACTGCGGCAGCGTCTCTTCGGGTTTGGGAGTCGGCCGGTCGGGCTGGCTCGAAGTCTTTCGCTCGATGATGTAACGGCCGCCTTGGCCGCTGACATTGACGAACTCAGCCTTCTTGAGTTTCTCGACAAAGTCGGAAAAGCTGCCGGCGCCGTATGCCTTTTCAGTGAACGCGGAATCGAGCTGCAGCATGGTGGACTTCAACAAGCCAAGTTGCGGCTGCACCGCCCGGCGCTCCAGAACTTGCAGGGCGCGCTCCACCAGCGGCATGGCTTGCGCGAGGTCGAGCGGCGCGGGCCGGGCGCGATGCCCGCCTTGTTGCCGGCCGCCTCCGCCGCCTTGGCCGCCATGCTGTTGTTGCTGCGGCCTGGGCGGACGGTCGCGCATTTCGCTGCGCATCTCCGGGTCCGACAACAACGATTCGTAGCTTACGAATTCATGGCAGTTTTGTTGCAGGATGGTACTGGTGAACGCTTTGCCGCCCACCACGAAAACGGTCTTGCCATATTCCTTGAGCTTATTGACCAGCGGGATAAAATCGCTGTCGCCGCTGACGATGGCGAAGGCGTTCACGTGCGGATGGGTGAAGGCCATCTCCAGCGCATCGAGCGCGAGATTGATATCGGCGCCGTTTTTGTCGCCGCGCGGAGAGGGCAGCCGCTGCACCATCTGCACCGCGTTTTCGGCCATCGATCGGGTTGCCCCTTCCTGGCGTCCCCAGTTCGCGTACGCGAATTTCGCGACCAGGTCGCCGCGTTCCTTGAGCGCGTCCAAGGGAAGCGATACGTCGAATTCCCGCCGAAGCGTGGATTTCACACCGATCTCGATGTTGTCGTAATCGACGAATACGGCGATGTTCAGTTTTTCTTGCATTGGTTCTTTCTTTGTTTCAGTTATTAAGGGTTCAAGCGGTCTGCTTTACAGAAGACCGGATGAAGCCGACAATTTCGTCGAGCGAGGCTCCGGGCTGGAACACAGCCGCGACGCCCAGTTGTTTCAGCTTGGCGGCGTCCTCGTCCGGAATTATACCGCCGATGACGACCAGGACGTCGTCCATATGTTTCTCGCGCAACAATTCCATCACGCGCGGCACGATCGCATTATGCGCACCCGACAGAATGGACAATCCGATTACCTGGACGTCCTCCTGCAGCGAGGCGTTCACGATCATCTCCGGAGTTTGCCGCAGGCCGGTGTAAATTACTTCCATGCCCGCGTCGCGGAGCGCGCGCGCGATCACTTTCGCTCCCCGGTCATGGCCGTCCAAACCGGGTTTGGCGACCAGCACCCGGATGCGATGATCCATACCTTCCGATCTTAACATTCGATGTAGGGCAGGTTGGTAACCTGCCGCCGATTGTAAAATCGGCCTTTGGGGGCACTTCTAGAGAACGCTGGTCTCCGTATACGTCCCAAACGACTCGCGGAAAGCGTCGCAGATTTCTCCGACCGTGGCATAGGCCCGGACCGCATCCAGAATGAACGGCATGGTATTGTCACGGCCGTCGGCCGCGCGCTTCAGCTCGTCCAGCGACTTCCGCACCTTCTCATTCGAGCGCTCCGATTTCAGCTTCACCAGTTTTTGTACCTGAAGCTGCTGGGCCGATTCGTCAATATGCAGAAGTTCGATGGGGTCTTCATTCTTCTCCACGAATGCGTTCACTCCCACGATTTTCTGCTCACCCGTTTCGATGGTGTGCTGGAATTGATAACTCGCGTCGGCGATTTCGGTTTGCGGGAAGCCGCGCTCGATGGCGGGAATCATTCCGCCCATTTCGTCAATGCGGCGGATGTAATCGTTGGCGCGCTTTTCCATTTCCATCGTCAGGCTTTCGACGAAATAGCTGCCCGCCAGCGGATCCGGCGCCGCCGGCACTCCGCTCTCGTACGCAATGATTTGCTGGGTGCGCAACGCGATCGTGACGGCGTGCTCGCTCGGCAGCGCGTATGCTTCGTCGAGTGAATTGGTATGCAACGACTGTGTCCCCCCCAGCACCGCGGCCAGCGCCTGGAGCGTGGTGCGCACGATGTTGTTATAAGGTTGCTGCCAGGTGAGCGAGCAGCCGGCCGTTTGCGCGTGTGTGCGCAGTTTCCAACTGCGTTCGTCGGTGGCGCCGAAACGGTTGCGCATCGTCTCCGCCCAGATCTTTCGGGCGGCGCGGTACTTGGCGATCTCTTCGAAGAAATCGCTGTGCGAGTTGAAGAAAAAGCTAAGCCGTGGCGCGAAGCTGTCGACCAGAAGGCCGCGCTCGAGCGCCCAGTCGACGTACTCGATTCCGTCGCGCAATGTGAATGCAAGTTCCTGGACCGCGGTAGAGCCGGCCTCGCGAATATGATAGCCGCTGATCGAAATCGGATTGAAGCGCGGCACCCGCTGCGTGCAATATTCGATGACGTCGGTAACCAGCCGCATGGACGGCCGCGGCGGATAAATGTATTCCTTCTGCGCGATGTATTCCTTGAGAATGTCGTTTTGCAGCGTGCCGGACATGCGTGTCCAGTCGACGCCCTGCTTTTCGCCGGCGGCCAGGTACATGGCCCAGATGACCGGCGCCGGCGAGTTGATGGTCATGGAAACGGTGACGTCGCCAAGCGGAATGCCGCCGAAAAGAATCTCCATGTCTTCGAGCGACGAAATGGAAACGCCGCACTTGCCGACTTCGCCCTCGGCTGTGACGTGATCGGCATCGTAGCCCATCAGCGTCGGCAGATCGAATGCCACCGAGAGCCCGGTCTGGCCCTGGCTCAACAAATAAAGATAGCGGCGATTGGTTTCTTCCGGCGTGCCGAAGCCGGAGAACTGGCGCATGGTCCAGAGCTTGCCGCGGTACATATCGCGATGGATTCCGCGCGTGTACGGGAACTCGCCGGGTGCGGGAAGTTCGAGGCCGCGGACGTGTTCGGGTCCGTAGACGGGTTCGATAGGAATGCCGCTGAGACTGGTGATTGCGCTGGCAAGCTTCATCACTTTTATTGTAATCGGTTCAACGGAACGGGCTTCGGACCGTCACCGTCCCATATCGCCGCCCATCGGTCAAATCCTCGCTCCAAAAGAGATGAATGCTCCAGCCGCCGGGATCGCCGATTACGTCCTCGACCTCCTCATTCGTGTCGATGAACTTATTCAACAGTGGCTCTACTGCGTGAACGAGTTTTTGGACGTTCGTGATCGACCACACCGTCCGCTTGCGCACCAGATCACTCCAGCGCTCTTGAAACGGGCCCTATTGCTCCCGCACTAATGAGAGAGATCGGTCAGGTCGTTGCGGAAGTTATCGCGCTTCCCATTTCCCGACTCAACACAAAAGGAGCTTGTATGTCATCGAGACTCATCACAATTTCAGGAAAACTACCGGAAATCGCCAAGGAATCGGCGAATCGCGTAGCGGTTTATTTGTTCAGTGGAAACAAGTTGCTGGCGGATGTTCCGGCGCAATCCGGAGGGAACGTCAAATTCCACGTATCTGAAGACGTACTGGCGGGCGCCGACGACCTCAAGGCAGTGGTGGCGCCCGCCGGGTTGAGCGGCCACGCGCTGGCGGAACGCTCCGACCTGATATCGGTGCCCATCGACCGGCAGAAGGTGGATCGCGACAAAGCGCTTCTCGAGTTTCCACTTGCGAAGATTGTCCTCAAGCCGGAGATTATCGATAAGTGGTGGTTGTGGTGCCGCCAGTATTGCGTCGACGGCACGGTGGTCGGGCCCGACGGCTGCCCCGTTCCAGGCGCGCAAGTCACGGTGTATTCCGTGGCGCACACCGGCTGGTTCGGATATTCGAAGACACCGAAAAGAACGGTGAGCACCGGTCCCGACGGCAAATTTCATGCCTGTTTCAATTGGTGCACCTGCCGCTTCTGCCTGCCGTGTTGGCCATGCTGGCCGGTCTGGTGGTCGTGCTGGCCGTGGTGGTGGGAATTGGACCTGCTGCATGTCCTGGACCATGTTGAAACCCGGGCGACGCTCAATGCCGGTGTTGCCGGACGCATCGCCACCGATGCTCGCCGAGCCCCGTTGAGCCGGCCGGCCACGAAAGACTTGATGGTGGGCCGGGGCTTCGCCGCGCTGCACAAACAGGATCTTGTTCCCGACGAGAATCGGACACGCTTGATCCAACGCAAATTGGCCAACCCGGCGATTCGCGAAATCTTCCCATGGGCGTGGTGGTGCTGCGACGATCCGAACATCGTGTTTAGCGTGTCTCAGAACGGAACCGTGATCGTCGACGAAAACCCCGCCACCGATACGCGCTGGTGCTTCGAGGACGGAGGCTCGGTCACACTGGTGGGAAATTCATCCACCATCAGCGCTTGCAACCCCGCTCAACCGCCGCCCGAGGGATTCACCTGGATTCAGGTCGGCAACACTCTGGTCTCACACATCAACGTTGGTTACGCCAACGGGACCCTGGGAGCGGATGCCAGCGACATGGCTTTCGCGGGCAATCTGCAGATACACGGGGCCTTCTCAACCACTCAAAGCATCGCCTTCTACCAGGTCTTGGTGGGACAATGGGCCGGCACCCGCAATCCGCGGAGGGATGGAGTAGGCCCCGCTATAACGCCCACTTTGTTTGCGCCGTTCACGGGTGAGTTGCTCAAGTACGTTTCCATCTTTCGAGGCGCGTCGTTCACCGTCGATCAGATTCAGGTCAAGATGGGCCCGTGCAGCTTCGCGGGCCTCGACAACCTTTACTTGACGGAAGCGCAGCGGCCCAATCCACCGGCGGGCGTGGTGGGGCTGGATCCATTTCCCGTCGTTAACGCCGGCGATTTCATCATTGGCTGGTCGGATGTCGACGTGAGAGTCAATGCCGCGGCCGGTTCACTGTTGGCGGGCACGACCGCCGGCGCGGTGGACTTGACCACCAAGTCGTACACTATCGCGGGCGTGGAAGTACACATGGTCACCAACTTGCCGCTGACCTTGATGATCGACACCACCGACATCTCGGCGCACATCCTCAGCTTGACGGCGTTCGATCAGTCCCACAATCAGGTATTCCTGGATCCCGGATCGAACGACACCTGTCCGGCCTTCAACATCGGTCCACATGGCTACGTGCTTTTGCATGTCATGGTCACGGATCCGAACCTGCATCTTTTCGAGTACGCGATCGAGACCGAGTTTGGCCACGGGTCCACTGTGGTCCCGACCGATCCGGTTCGGCGCGGCTACAGACAATTGCCTGCATCGTTCACTACCGTGGACGGAGGGTATCTGGTTCCGGACACCGCTCACGTCGCGTTCGGCGGAGGCGGCGATACGATCAAGATATCGCCCGAGGTAAACTGCTGCTACGATTTCCGGCTCAATGCCGGCAAACGCGTTACGGATGGACATAGCTTTTTCTCGACGTATGGAAATCGCGACTTCCAGACCGCCACGCTCAAGGTAAGTTAACCGGCGAGTTGTGCCGGAGGGACGAGCCAGCAGTTAGGCTCGTCCCTCTTTTTTGTGTGGGGCAGGTTGGTAACCTGCCGCCGATTGGAAATCGGCGTACCGAAGCTTCCGATAATCTTCCCGTTCCAGCGACAGGCCGATTGCCAATCGGCCGCAGGTTACCAACCTGCCCCGCAAAAAATCCAGTACATAATGGACTAACCGTGCCCTGGCACTTCGTCCTCGAGTCGCTGGCTTATTTTGTCGCGTTCCGTCTCTATCTGCTGGAACGCCGCAGGGCCGGAGATTTTCTAGACACCTCCACCCGCTGGACCGTCGTCGCCGCCGCCATCGGCGGAGCAGCCCTCGGATCGAAACTGCTCTTTTGGTTTGAGGATCCGGCGCGGACAATCGAGCACTGGAACAGTCTCGAATATCTACTCAGCGGCAAGACCATTGTCGGCGCCATCCTGGGCGGCACGATCGCGGTCGAGTGGATTAAGCGCCGCACCGGCGTGACGCGGCGCACCGGCGATTTGTTTGCCGTGCCCATAGCTATCGGCATCGCCATCGGCCGGATCGGGTGTTTTCTCGCCGGCGTTCACGACGATACGCACGGCATCGCTACCACGCTTCCGTGGGGCCTGGATCTGGGCGACGGCGTGCGCCGTCATCCAGTGCAGTTGTATGAGAGCGCCGCAATGCTATTGCTTGCGGCCGGGCTTTCGCGCATCTCGCCACCGCGATTTGCCGAGGGCGATCGCTTTCGCGTCTTCATGTTGGGTTATTTTGGATGGCGGCTCCTGGTCGATTTCCTGAAGCCGGGCGTACGCTTTGGAGGATTGACTGTTTTGCAATGGTGCTCGGTTGCCGCCTTACTTTGGTATGCGCGAGACCTCCGGCGCATGCTGCTGCGCGATTCCGTGGTGAAAGGTGCGATGGCCAATGGCTAACGTCCGGCCCTATTTGTTTTATGACACGGCGATTTCAATTTGCTCCACGTGTTTCCGCCGCGCGGAAGGCAAGATCGTTTTCGAAGACGGCTGCGTCTACCTTCTGAAACGATGCCCGGTGCATGGTCCGGAGCGCGTGCTGATGGCCGACGACGTGGATTATTACCGGCGCTGCCGCGAGATTTTCCTGAAGCCGCCGGAGATGCCGCGGCAGTACAACATGCCGGTGCGCTGGGATTGTCCCTACGATTGCGGACTCTGCACGGATCATGAGCAGCACTCCTGCCTGACGCTCATCGAGATCACCGACCACTGCAATCTGGAGTGCCCCATTTGTTACGCGGCCAGCGGTCCCGCGCGCCACCAGTATCGTTCGCTGCGCCAGATTGAAGCCATGCTGGACGCCGTCGTGCACAATGAAGGGCGTCCCGACGTCGTGCAAATTTCCGGCGGCGAGCCAACGCTGCATCCGGATTTCTTCCAGGTGCTGGACCTGGCGAAGCAGCGCCCCATTCAACATCTGATGCTGAACACCAACGGCATCCGCATCGCCCGCGAGGACGGATTCGCCGAGCGGCTGGCCGAATACATGCCGAACTTCGAAATCTATTTGCAGTTCGATTCGTTCGAGGCGGCGGCGCTTATGGATCTGCGCGGCGCCGACTTGCGCAGTATTCGAATGCAGGCCATCGAGAAGCTGAACCGCCTGGGAATTTCGACGTCGCTGGTGGTGACGCTGAAGAAGGGCGTGAACGACGGCGAGATCGGACGGATCGTCGATTGGGCGCTGGAGCAACCCGCCGTCCGCGGCGTGGTGCTCCAACCGGTGCAGGCCGCCGGACGGCATGAGAATTTCGATCCCGCGCGCGACCGCTTGACGCTCACAGAAGTGCGCCGCAAGATCCTGGAACAGACCAGCGTTTTTCGCGCTGAAGATATCATCCCGGTGCCGTGCCATCCCGATTCGCTGGCCATGGCCTACGCGCTGAAAGTGGACGGGCGCGTGCTTCCGCTCACCGGCATGATCGACCCGAAAGTACTGATCGAAGGCGGCCGCAACACCATCGTTTTCGAGGCCGACGACCAGTTGCACACGCAACTGTTCAAACTTTTCTCGACCAATCATTCGCCGCAATCCAGCGCCGGAACGCTGCGCGACCTGTTGTGCTGTCTGCCGCAAGTGGTGACGCCGGCGGGCATCGATTACCGCAATGTGTTTCGGATAATCATTATGCAGTTCATCGACGCCTGGGGCTTCGATGTGCGAAGCGTCAAGAAAAGCTGCGTGCACATCGCGCATCCGGACGGGAAGCGGATTATTCCGTTCGATACCTACAATCTTTTCTATCGCGATGGGCTGGAGCGCGACGTCTTGCAGCCGCTGCGGCGCGAGCGTGAAGGGAAACATCCAACGCTAACGCAGATCGTGTAGTCTGTAATGCCTCGGCTTGTCAGCGGACAAGGTCGCCTGGGGAGGAAGCTTGTTGCCAACGGTCGCGGCTCGGAATCGACACTAAGCGTTTACAGCGGCATTCCGAGCCGCGACCGTCAGGGAGCGGTT
>DATDHK010000354.1:0-7136 GCA_036521635.1 Bryobacteraceae bacterium
ATCGACAGTCATAAACCTCCTGCTACTATCGACTCGAGATGCACCGCCACAAGTTTGTCCCAACATCGATCGGGTTTGGCAAACAAGCGATGCCGCTCTCGAAAAAATACGTTGAAAAACGAACCCAATCCCATAAACGAACAATCCACGACGCTTCTCCCAGACCTCATGCGCTACAATCGAATTTCCCGATGAAATTCGGTGTCGTAGTCTTCCCTGGCAGTAATTGCGATCACGACGCGTGGTTTGCGGTCTCAAACAATCTTGGACAAAAAGCCGAATTCATCTGGCACGACGCCACCAACCTCGGCGCCGTCGATGCCGTTATTCTTCCCGGCGGATTCGCTTATGGCGAGTATCTGCGCTGCGGCGCCATCGCGAAATTTTCGCCCGTGATGCAGAGCGTTCGCAAGTTTGCGGCCGGCGGCGGCCTGGTGCTGGGCATCTGCAACGGATTTCAGATTCTTGCGGAAAGCGGATTGCTGCCCGGCGTCCTGCTCAAGAATCGCGGATTGAAATTCGCTTGCAAGCCGGTTCCGTTGCGAGTTGAGACAACCAATTCTCCGTTCACATTGGATGCCGTCAAAGGCCAGCGATTGGTGATGCCGATCGCGCACGGCGAAGGCTGCTACATTGCCGACGAACGCACTCTCGACCAACTCGAGGCCGACGATCGCGTGGTGTTTCGCTATCTCGACAACCCTAATGGATCGATGCGTGACATCGCCGGCATTCTCAACGAAGAACGCAACGTCATGGGACTGATGCCGCATCCCGAGCGCGCCACCGAACCGCTGATGGGATCGACCGACGGCCTGGTAATTCTGCAATCGATGGTTTCCGCCGTGGCACAGGCGTCTGTGTTGGTGGAAGCCAAGGGATGACGCCGCAGGTCATTGAAGCCCACCAACTGACCACGGCGGAATACGGAAAAATCGTTGCTCTGCTTGGCCGCGAACCCACCTACACCGAACTCGGAATTTTCAGTGTCATGTGGAGCGAACACTGCTCTTACAAAAGCTCGCGCATCCATCTCAAGAAACTGCCGACGCGCAGCAAACTGGTGTTGCAAGGCCCCGGAGAGAATGCCGGGATCATCGACATCGGCGGCGGCTACGCGATCGCGTTCAAGATCGAGTCGCACAATCATCCGAGTTTCATCGAGCCGTTTCAAGGCGCGGCCACTGGCGTCGGCGGCATCCTGCGCGATATTTTCACCATGGGCGCCCGGCCGATTGCCGTGATGGACGCGCTGCGTTTCGGGCCGCTCGACATCCCGCGCAACCGGCGAATTCTTCAGGGCGTGGTTTCCGGCATTGCGCATTACGGCAATTGCTTCGGCGTTCCCACCGTGGGCGGCGAGTGCGTTTTTGAAGAGTGTTACAACGGCAATCCTTTGGTGAATGTTTTCGCGCTCGGCGTTTTCAAGAAGGATGAGGTGTTTTACGGCAAGGCGAAAGGCGTGGGCAACCCGGTCATCTATGTCGGCGCCAAGACGGGCCGCGATGGGATTCATGGTGCATCCATGGCGTCCGCCGAATTCACCGAAGAGTCGAAGCAGAAACGTCCCAACGTGCAAGTGGGCGATCCGTTTCTCGAGAAGTTGTTGCTGGAAGCGTGTCTCGAAGCTATGCAGACCGGCGCGATCGTCGGCATCCAGGACATGGGGGCCGCCGGACTCACGTGCTCCACTTGCGAGATGGGAAGCCGCGCGGAGACCGGCGTCGAGATCGATTTGCAATATGTGCCGCAACGCGAAACCGGCATGACGCCGTACGAGATCATGCTCTCGGAATCGCAGGAGCGCATGCTGTTGGTCGCCGAAAAAGGCCGCGAAGAGGAAGTTTTTCGCGTATTCCGGAAATGGGGATTGGATGCCGTGACCGTCGGCCGCGTCACTCCGGATGGAATTCTGCGAGTGAAAGATCACGGCCAGGTGGTCGCTGAAATTCCGAATCGCGCTTTAGCGGACGAGGCGCCGGTCTACGATCGGCCACACACCAAACCCTACCGCGCCGCGCCGCTTCAGCCGCCCGGCGATCTGCCCGCAGGCGACGTGAAGGCGGACCTCATTGCGCTGCTCGAGTCCGGCGACATCTGTTCCAAACGCTGGATCTGGGAACAGTACGATTACACCGTCCGCACCAACACACTCGAGGGGCCGGGCGCGGACGCGGCCATCGTGCGCATCAAGGAAACCGGCACGTCCATCGCAATGTCGCTGGATGGAAACGCCCGGTACTGCGTGCTGGATCCGCGCGAGGGCGCCAAGCTGATTGTGGCGGAATGCTGCCGGAATCTTTCGACGGCGGGCGCGTTGCCGGTGGCGGCGACCAACAATCTGAACTTCGGCAATCCGGAGCGGCCGGAGATCATGGCGCAAATCGTGGCCTGCATAGACGGTATGGCCGAAGCGTGCGAGTTTTTTGAAACGCCCATTACCGGCGGTAATGTGAGCCTGTACAACGAGACGCTGGGCGAAGCGATTTTCCCGACACCGGTGATGGGCATTGTCGGCCTGATGAAGACTGCGCGCCCCACGCCGATTCACTTCCAGCAGCCGGGGCATGCTGTAATTTTGCTCGGCGGATTTGGTAGATGCGACGACTTGCAGTTTGGGGGGACGCAATACGCGAAGGTAATTCTGAACGCGCTGTGGGGACTGCCGCCGGCTCTCGATATGAATTACGAGAAGCGCGTGCAGCAGGCAATCCGGGAAATCGTGGGCGCGGGGCTGGCCGAGTCGGCGCACGACATAAGCGATGGCGGTCTGGCGGTGGCGCTGGCGGAAGCCAGTTTTGGCGCTGCCGGTGTGGGGGCCCGCGTCGAAGTTCCCAGCGCGAATCGCCAGGAAATCCAGCTTTTTCACGAAGGCCCGTCCCGAATTTTACTCACGACAGCGCAACCCGAAAATGTTTTAACCATCGCGCGCAAATTTGTTGTTGAAGCCGTACAGATCGGTGTTACGATGAAAGAGAGATTACGAATCGATTGCGGTTCGGAAACTCTTCTGGATTGCGATTTGAAAGAGCTGAGGCATCCCTGGGAAACTTCACTCGAACGCACGCTGCACCAGACATGAAGCACACCGGCATCCCCCTAGATAAACTGCACGATGACAAATTCCACGATGAGTGCGGCGTCTTCGCTATCCACGGGCATCCGGAAGCCTCGAACCTTACTTATCTAGGACTCTACGCGCTGCAACATAGAGGCCAGGAGAGCGCCGGGATCGCCACCAGCGACGGGCGTGAAACCCGTTGCTACAAATCCATGGGGCACGTTGCGGATATTTTCACTCCCGAGCGGATTGCGTCGCTTCCGGGCAACTGCGCGATCGGGCATACGCGATATTCCACGGCGGGCGATACGGTCTTGCTGAACGCCCAGCCATTTTCCGTGGAGTGCAACAAAGGACAGATTGCGGTGGCGCACAACGGCAACATTACCAACGCCGGCGATTTGCGCCGCGATCTGGAACGGGAAGGCTCCATCTTCCAAGCCTCCAGCGACACCGAAGTAATTCTGCACCTGGTGGCGCGTTCGAGAGAGAGGACGCTGGCCGGCGCGCTACGCGAGGCCCTGCTGCAATTGGAAGGCGCATTTTCATTGGTGTTTCTGGCGCGCGACCGGGTGATCGTCGCGCGCGATCCGCATGGGTTCCGGCCGCTGGCTTACGGGGTTTTGAAAATGGCCGGCGGCGCAACGGCGCAAGTCTTCGCGTCGGAAACGTGCGCGTTCGATTTGATCAATGCCGATTATGTCAACGACGTGGAGCCCGGCGAAATGGTGTGCATCGGCCCGGAAGGAATGACGCGGGAGCGTTATGCGCCGGAAGTTCCGCGCGCACAGTGCGTCTTCGAGCACGTGTATTTCTCGCGGCCGGACTCGATTGTTTTCGGGCGGCCTGTTGAGCTTTCGCGCGAGAATCTGGGCATCTTGCTCGCGCAGGAATCTCCCGTGGATGCGGATGTCGTGGTGCCGGTGCCGGACTCGGGCGTCGCCGCAGCCATCGGATATTCCGCCGAATCGTGTATTCCGTTCCGGCAAGCGCTGATCCGCAACCACTATGTGGGCCGGACGTTTATCGAGCCGTCGCAAGCCATCCGCGACTTCGGCGTGAAGCTGAAACTCAACCCGGTGCGCCACCTGCTGGAGGGCAAGCGGGTAATTCTTGTGGACGACTCGCTGGTGCGTGGAACAACCAGCCGCAAGATTGTTCGCATGGTCCGCAACGCCGGCGCGCGCGAGGTGCATCTTCGCATTTCGTGCCCGCCCACGGTTTCCCCGTGCTTCTATGGCGTCGATACTCCGCGTGAGAGCGAGTTGATTGCATCGAGTCATTCGGTGGAAGAAATTCGCAAGTACGTCGAGGCGGATTCTCTGGCGTATCTGTCTCTCGAATCGCTGCACCGCGCGGTAGCCGACGACCATCATGAATATTGCTACGCGTGCTACACCGGCGACTATCCGACGGAGCTGGTGCAGATTGAAGAACTGGTGGCCGCAAAGGGCCGCCGGCGCTGATCGGAGGCTAAGTTGTAGGGCAGGTTGGTAACCTGCCGCCGATTGGAAATCGGCGATCAGCGGATCGCTGAAACACTTGTGAATTTGTTCCGATCCGTATGAAGCCGATTATCAATCGGCCGGCAGGATGCCATCCTGCCCCACAAAAGCAGCAATGTAGACGATGCTTTAGCTCGAAAACAAGATCGAACTCGATGTTGTCCACGCCGGCAAATCAAAGGGTGTTTTTCCGAAACAGCGCGTCGTTCGAATTTTCGATGGGCGATCTTCGAAGACCTCTAACCCCCTTCCTCCGCCGGTTAAACTAAAAGCAACATGACTCCAACTCTCGCGGCTTCCGCGTTGCGCGTGCCGCATTCCCGCATTCGTGAACTGGCTGAAATCGCGATGTCCATGGACGGCGTATTGAAGCTGTACTTCGGTGAATCGAATTTGCCTACGCCGGAATACATCAAGCGCGCGGCCCAGAAGGCCATGGCCGACGGTTTTACTTTTTACACCGAAAACGCCGGGCTTCCGTCGCTGCGGAAAGCGCTGGCGCGTTACTACCAGGAATTGCACGGACTGGAACTCGATCCGGCGGGCGAGATCGTCATCACCGCGTCTGGCGTACAAGCGCTCAATGTCGCCATCCGCTGCGTACTCGACCCTGGGGACGAAGCGCTGGTGCTTACGCCGGCCTGGCCAAATGGGAGTTCGAATATCGCGATGGCGAATGGGGTGGCGGTCGAGATTGCGCACCCGTTGGTGGGCGACCGTTATCAAATCGACTTCGCCGCGCTCGAAGCGGCGGTCACGCCGCGCACACGAATGCTGCTCTATACGTCGCCGTCGAATCCGTTGGGGTGGGTGGCGACGATTGACGAGCAACGCCAGTTGCTCGAGTTCGCGCGGCGCCATAAACTTTGGTTGGCGGCCGACGAAGTTTACGAGCGGTTGAATTACACCGGGCCGAAGCCGGCGTCACCGGCGCCATCGATTCTGAAGCTCGCCACCCGCGGCGATGCCGTGATCGTGGTGCAATCCTTTTCGAAAACGTACTGCATGACCGGATGGCGGTTGGGATGGCTGGTCGCGCGCCGCGATCTCTGCGCGCGAGCCACGCAGCTCAACGAGTTCATCATTTCGCACGCCCCCAGCATGGCCCAGCGGGCCGCCGAAACAGCACTGCTGTGGGGCGAAAATACGCTTTGCGAAATGCTGGTCCGGCTCAAGCAGAATCGCGATCTCTGTCTCGCGGCGCTTTCCAAGATGCCCGGCGTTACGGCGCCGAAGCCGGACGGCGCGTTCTATCTGTTTCCGAAAATTGCCGGCGCTTCCGATTCATTCGACTTCTGCAAGCGGCTGCTGATGGACACGAAAGTTGGGCTCGCCCCAGGAGTTGCATTCGGCGCCGGGGGCGAGGGATCGGTGCGCATCTGTTATGCGGCCGAGTTGCAGATTGTGCAGGAAGCGATGGCGCGGCTCAGCATGTTTTTGAAGTAGCTATTGATGCTGGCCGTCATGCTTCTGTTTGTAGATGTCTTTGCTCAACCGGTTTTGCTGCCGGTTCACTTGAGCCTTTTCCTTGTTCGTGAGGTTGCCGCCATTGGCCTTGCGGTCCGTGCGAATTTCTTTGTTGAGTTTTGCTTCTTTGTTCTCCAGGTGGGCGGTTTCCTTGGGCGTCAGCGAACCGTTCTTGACGCCATTCCCAATGCGTCTTTGCTGATTCTCCTTGCGGTCCTTGATCTTGCCCTCGTCGGCGCTGGCAATTCCAGTTGAACCGAGCAGCAATCCCGCCGCGGCCATCGTCAGAAACATTCTCTTCATTTTTTAGTGCTCCTTCCTAAGCGTGTAAAGGCGGCTGAGCGGAAGGAGTTGCGGTTAGATTCAGTTAAAATCCGTTCAACAAGCGAACAGCTTCTTCTCTCAGGCCCGGTGTGCATGCGATGCAGTTGCCCGCGTAGATGCCGCTGCCGCCGTCGAAGTTCAGAAACACGCCGCCCGCTTCTTCGATGATGATTTTGAGAGGGGCGAGATCCCAGGCCGCGGCCGAGGGCTCGATCCAGATATCCGCCTGGCCGGAGGCGACCATCATCGCGTCCGATGCGCCACCCAATCCGCGCACGGACCAGAATCGCGCCATCCAGTCCAGCATCCGGTCTTTGAAGGGCGTGCCGTTGAGCTTGTTGAATGCATTGAAGCACAGCGCGGATTGATCCACTGAAGATCTCGATGAAATATGAACGGGCGAATTGTTCCGGAACGCGCCAGCATGCCGCCGCGCCGTATACAAGTTGCCGAGCAGCGGCAGATTGACAAGACCGGCCACGATTTCATTTCCGGCTTCGAGCCCGATGAGATTGGCCCACAGCGGATTTCCGCGAAGATAGTCGCGCGTGCCGTCGATCGGATCGACAATCCATCTGCGCCCGTTGCGCGATTCGACATTCGTTCCCTCTTCACCCAACATGCCGTCGTCCGGAAACGCGTCGATCAATATGCGTGCGATCAGCTTCTCGCATTCCCGGTCCGCGACAGTGACCGGCGATTCGTCGGCCTTGGTTTCGGCAACGATACCGGGCTGATAACGCAACGCCAGCTCAACCGCCTGAGTTGACGCGCGGACC
>DATDHK010000355.1:0-4064 GCA_036521635.1 Bryobacteraceae bacterium
CCGCAGCTCGTCGCCGAGAAAGTAGTTGCGAAATTCCACCTGCCATCGGCCCACCAGATCGCTTTCGGGGCGAGGCGTGTGGCGGCCCGTGACTCCGACGACGCGCTCATCGGAAAACGGGGCGATCAGATTTTCCAGCCACGTCTCGCCCACGGGAACGGCGTCCTGCACCAGCATGACGCAAAAGCGTCCGCCGCTCTGCCTGATTCCCATGTTGCGGGTTTCACCGTGATTGAAGGACTCCGGCCGGATTGAAATCGTCCGCGCGCCGAATTGACGCGCCAATTCTACCGTGCCGTCGGACGAGCCGGAATCGACGACCAAAACTTCCGCCTGGCGGGTTTGCTTGCGAATCGCATCCAGGGTGTCGCGAAACTCCGCACCGGCGTTCTTTGTGGGAATGATGATCGTGATGGTTGCAGTCTCGGCCACTTTTACGTCGAGTACCAGTCTAACGTAGGCTTCGGGAGAAATGAGTTGGCTCTGGAAGCTGTGAAAAAATCAAGGGCCAAGGAATACGAGGAACACAAGGAACACGAGGAACACCAGACCAGTTCGGGCGAGTGCAATGATTTCGAGGAACGGAGGAAGTCGCTGGATACCTCACCTGTTTCTGGTGTTCCTTGTGTTCCTCGTATTCCTTTGTGTTCTTGATTTCTTCACAGCTTCCTGTCACCTCATTCTTTCCCGGACGACGATCTGAATGAGCGAGACTGAGTTACTCAGAAGTTGAACCTGAGAGCGAACTCCAGAATCCGCCCGCCGGTGTCGTTGGTATTCTGCAAATCGCGATAGGCGCCGGTGGTCTGCCCAAAGGCGCTGTTGACCGTCAGCGTGGGCGTGATGCCGTTGCCGGGGTTGAACAGCAGGAAGTTGGTCAGGTTGAAAGCGTTCAGCGCCTGGGCGCGGAATTCGACATTCATCTTTTCACGGATGGTGGTCTTCTTGATCAAGCTGAAGTCCCACTTCTGCTGCATCGGCCCGTAGAGGAAAATGCGCTGGCCGAGCTGGCCCGGCTGGTCGGCCGGTCCGATGTATGGCTGGTTGGGGTCGACGGTTTTGCCGGGCGCCAGATCGAATGCCGCGAGGGTGTTGTCGATGAACGACTGCGGGAAATACTCGACGATTCCCTGGCCCTGCGAATTAGTGAGCTTCTGGATAGACATCATACCCTGAAGCTGGCGGGCGGTGATGTTGTGGAGTATGACGCCGGAATCGCCGGCGTTGAACGTGGCGCGGCCGCTCAAAAGGCGGATGGGAGAGCCGCTCTGCACGCGCGAAATGGAGGCGATTTCCCAGCCCTCCAGCGCCTTTCGGGCGATCCCGTTGTGGAAGTTCGACAAATAGCGCTTGCCCGGCCCGAATGGCAGCTCGTAAATCCAATTGAGCTTCAACGCCTGCCGGACATCGTAGGGTGACGGTCCTTTATCCAAGGCGAAGTTGCGCAACGTGGTAAAAGTTCCCGCTACTCCGTTGACGAATTCGTTGGCGGTGGAATGGCTCCATACGTAGCTGCCTTGCACCAGCAGCCCTTTCGCCATGCGATGCCGGACCTCTAGCTGCAGCCCGTTGTATTGGGTGTGCCCGGCGTTCGCCACCAAAGTGGAGGCGCCGCCTTGCAGCGGATTCACCTGGAAAAAGTTGGGCGACTTTCCGATGGCGATCAGCCGGGCCATGCGCGTGGCATTGGTCGCGATGGCGTTGGCCAGCGCGCCGGCCTGGCCTTGCTGGATCTGAGTTGCGGTGGTCTGATCGTTGCTGCTGGCAACGGCGGTGGTGATCAGCGGCAGCGGCGCCTGTCCAGCGCCGCCGGCATAAACATTGCTCGTGGCGTTGGTCTTCCGGGCCAGAGCCAGATTGGCCTGCGCGATCTTGAACTCGTCCAGAAAACCGTTCTCGAATATGTTCACCTCGTTGAGATTGAGCAGCCGCCAGAGGCCGGTTCCGTGGTTTCCGACGTAGCGAATCTCCATCACGGTGTTGCGCGTAAGCTGGCGTTGGATGCCGAAGTCCCAACTCTGCACGTATCCGATTCGCAGATGGGGGTCGTAATCGGCCACGCTGTTTCCCGCCGCGACGGCCAGCGGAAAACTCGGGTCGGTTGGGGCCGGGCGCGAGGGCAAGCTCGGATTGCGGAAAAGTACCGAGCCGTTGGGGCCGAAGTTTGCCGGAAAGTTATTGGGATCGACATTCAAAGTGACGGTGCGGCCTTGATTGCCGCCCCAAACCGAGAACGTAGACCCGTCCTCACGAATGCTGTTGATGGCGTAACCGCCGCGGATGACCGTTTCGCCCTCGCGTCCCAAGAGCCATTGCAGCGGCTTGATTCCAGTTTTCGGAACCACCCAGGCGATGCCCGCGGAGGGCGCGAAGAGCTTGGGCGGATCGTACGGCTGGGTGTCGGGCGTCACCGGATTATAGACCGGCAGTTGTCCCGAATTCGCCGTGGGTGAAAAGAGATTTCCGACGCCCGAAATGCCCCACAGGCCGGCGTAACCGGGACGCGTGTAGACGCCGTTGATGTTGAGCGGCGGATTCTGCATGTCCAGCCGCAGCCCGTAATTGAACGTCAAGCCGCGGCGCACGCGCCAGGAGTCCTGCGCATAAAATCCCAGCTCGCGCTGGCGGTTTTTAACGATGGGCTGGAACGCGCCGTATTTCCTGGTTTGGTCGTCGAGCACCACGCTGCGATTGACCGCCGACACGCGGCCCGTGAGCAGGGCATAGAGCGCGCCCGCGTCGCCCAGGTTGGTGGTGTTGGCGCCCGGGAAATTGGCGACCGTGAAAAGGTTTGTGCCGCCGGTGTTCACGGGATCGCCAGTGGCCAAAGCCAGCGAGATGCTGGGGACAATCTGCGTGCCGGCGAGCGAAGTGGTCCAGGTATTGACCTGGGTGAAGCTGGTTCCGAAATTCAATAAATGCGCGGCGCGCGACCAAGTGAGATTGCCGTTGAGCTGCTTGAGCGGCGTGTTGCGGCGAGTCTGCCCGGTGGTCCGGTACGGACTGGTAATGAAATTGAAGATTGGCGCGTAACCGCCGAACTGCGCGAACTCCCCGGGGTCGACGCCGTTGTTGAAGATCACGGTTCCACCGCCCAGTCCGAAGCGCACTTCGCTGGTCAGCCGGGGCGTGAGCGTGGATCGCAGGGCTGTTACGGCGGAGAAAGAGATGCCACCCTGATTGCCTACCGACGTGCCGTTGATCACGTCGCCGGTGCCCGGATAAATCGGACTGGCGGTGCCGAGGTTCACTCCGTCGGGGCTGCGCAGATTGGTCTGGTAATTGTAGATGAATTCGACGTGATGCTTGGAGGTGGCATTCCAGTCGATGCGGGTGGTGGGAAAGCGGCGGTAGTTGCCGCCCTTGCTCTGAAAGTCGAGATTATTGCGATTGTAGTCGCTGTTGCTGGCGATGCGGCTTTTTAAACCCGGGGCCCCGTCGGTAAAGCCGGCGATTTGCGAGAGTGTTTTCGCGATCGCCGGATCCAGGGTCGAAACGTAATTGTTAGCGGCCGCGAGCTGGAGCAGGTTCACGGATCGCACCACGTTGCCGGAGTCGCGGTAAGTAAAAATGCCCTTGGCCGCGTCCGGGGTCAGCACGACGCCGGTGGGCTCTGTGTATGTCTGCGGAAGTTGGAGCGCCTCCATGTGGACGAAGAAAAACAATTTGTTCTTCTTGGCCGGACCTCCCAACAGACCGCCGAACTGGTTGAAGACGATATGATCGCGCGGCTGTTTGTTGATGTTGTTGAAGTAGTAATTGGCGTTGAAGAACTGGTTGCGGTGCTGCTCGTAGAGGCCGCCGTGCCATTCGTTGGAGCCGGCGCGCGTCACCAGTTTCATTTGCAGCGCGCCTTCGGCGTTGCTGTCGGCGCCGGCGGCCGCGCTGGTAACGGTCATCTCCTCGATCGCGTCGGCGCGCGGAAAAATGCCCAGGAAGAAGCCGTCGCTGGATCGGTTGCTGTTGTCCTGAATATTCAGGCCGTCGAGGGTGGTGTTGAGCGCGCTCTGCGGCAGTCCGTAAACCGAGGTGCTGCGCGGGACGCCCGGCGTCACGCTGCCCGG
>DATDHK010000356.1:0-13896 GCA_036521635.1 Bryobacteraceae bacterium
GGCGCCTCCCGAAGATCGTCCGTGTTCGGCTTGAATGCCAGTCCCAGCAGGCCGACGGTCCGGCCTTTCAAAATCTTCAGTTCACTCAAAAGTTTGTCCACCACGCGCTCGCGCTGCCGCCGGTTGATCTCACGCGCCGCCGAAACAATGGGCATCGTGAGATTGTATTCGGCCGCCGTCGCCACCAGCGCGGACGTGTCCTTCCCAAAACACGATCCGCCCCAGCCGATGCCCGATTGCAGAAACCGCGTTCCGATTCGCGCGTCCAGCCCAATGCCCTTGGCGACATGCTGAATGTCCGCCCCGACTTTTTCGGCCACCTGCCCGATTTCATTGATGTAGCTGATCTTCAAAGCGAGAAATGCATTCGCCGCGTACTTGATCAATTCAGCCGATGCGAGCTCGGTGGAAATCAGCGGCACGGCGCCCAGTTCTTCGGGTCTCGGCAGAAAGTGCGGCGCGGCGAACGTCTGATCCAGGATCGGGCGATACAAGCTGTAGAGAACTTCCAGCGCCCGGGCTTCATCGGCGCCGATCACCACGCGGTCGGGATACAAACTGTCGTGCAGCGCCGTGCCCTCGCGCAGGAATTCCGGATTCGAGGCAACCGAGAAACGACGCTCCGCCTTGCGTCCGCGGTGCTGCTCATAAGACTCCCGCACCAGCGACCCCACCCAGTTACCGCTGCCAATGGGCACGGTGGACTTATTCACCACCACCAGAAAATCGCCGTCGTAGTGCTCGCCGATCCCTTTGGCCGCACTCGAGAGGTAACGCAGATCGGGGCTGCCGTCGGCGCTCGGCGGAGTACCCACGGCGATGAACACAACCTCGGCGTCCGGCACAGCCAAAGCGTAGTCACGGCAAAACTGAAGATTAGGTTTCGCTTCAACTAAAAGCTCCGCCAAATGCGGCTCATAGATTGGGATTTTGCCGGCTTGCAAGGACGCGATCTTCTTCTCGTCCGAATCCACGCAGGTGACCTTGTGGCCGAGAAACGCGAGACACGCGCCCGTTGTCAATCCAACATAACCGGTGCCAATTATTGAAACTTTCATTCGGGAAATATGCTCTTTCACTACCGTAACAGAGAAGCTAAACTCTCAACAGACAGTCGGGCCGATGGTCTGCTATATTTGGATTCCATGAAACTATTTTTCTCTATCGCGCTCTGCGCCTTCTTCTCATTCGCCACGTTTGCGGCTGAGGGAACCACCGGTCAGTCCAAGTATTCCGCCGAATTCGTCAAGCATTGGAAGATTGCTCGCGAGCTAACCCTGGCGGTGGCCGACGCCATGCCCGCCGAGAATTACGATTTCAAACCCAATCCGGAAGAGATGGGTTTTGGCGAGCAGATCGCGCATATCGCGTCGGCCAACTACAGCTACTGCACCCGCATGAGCAACGGCAAGTCGCCTTTCGCGAAGCCCGATGGGTTCGGCAAAGCTACCGTGATGAAGCTGGTCGGGGAATCCTTCGACTATTGTTCGGGAATCATCACTCCCTTGACCGACGAGCAACTGAATGAGCTGCGCGGGCCGGAAGGCCGTCAGGTAAGCGTTCGGGAATTGACTTCGGGCGCACTGATGCACATGGCGCACCACCGCGGCCAGACCGAAGTCTACCTGCGCTTGAAGAACATCAAGCCGCCGACTTACAAGTTCTAGCGGTGATCCGTTTCGCACTATTGTTGGCCGGCTCCTCGTTATTCGCACAGCCGGATACCAGCCTGCTTTCGCGCGCGGATTTCATCCAGAACTGGAAGACGTCGAAAGAATTCACCATGGCGGTCGCCGAAAAGATGCCGGAGGAGTTCTACGGCTACAAGGCGAATGCCGAGGAGATGAACTTTGCGAGCCTGATGGTGCACATCGCCGGTTCGAACCAGTTCCGCTTCGCGCAAATTTCCGAAGACAAGCTGCCCGCGCCGGCCGCTCCGAAGCAGTGGACCAAGGCGGCCATCGTCGATCGCCTGCGCGAATCGTTCGACTACTGCATCGCGAAGCTTGGAACCATTACCGAAGAGCAATTCAAAAAACAATTCCAGGTGGATTGGTACGAACGTCCGAAGGCGAGCGGCGCCCAGATTGTACTGGGCATGTACGCCCATACAGCACATCACCGCGCGCAAGCGGAAGTGTACATGCGCGCCAACAACATCAAGCCGCCGGATTACCGCCCGTAAACCGCTCCCTAACGGCCGCGGCTCGGAATGGCGCTGTTTCTGAGCCGCGACCGTTAGGGAGCGGTCGCCCACCCTGTCAGCGGTTGAACGGCCGCTCATTGATCCAGTGAAATCCCCGGTTCACCAGCAGGAATTTGGAGCGGTCCACTTTTCGAAGCTTGACGGCCAGACCATCGCCTGTAAGAACCAAATGGTCCGCGCCCAACCACGAGTACGCAAAAACATTTTTCTTGGTTTTGTCGGCGGCTGCCGTCAGCGTTACGCTGTTCTTGGCTGCGTCGTAGCTCGTGGAATAACCGTCCGCCGAGTCGTCCATCATCCGGATGGACATCCCCGCCGGGGATTGAACGATCACCCGTTTCCAGCGATTGGTGTCGGTAGTCAACGGCGGCAGCTCCATGCCGTTTCTTGCGAAACTCTCCACTTCCCACAAACCGTACAGCGGCGCCTTCGTGCGGCCTACCACGAAATTCTTATAGCCGTCGAGTCTTTCCTTGACGGTCATAACAACAAAATAGCCGATGAACAATACTTTGACCGTCAGCATTGCCTGCCTCATCCAGCGTTTATTAAATGCGGGCCAATCCAGCTTCGCGGGTTGCGTCGGCCGATTGAGCACCAGCATGTTGGCCAGCCGCCCCAGGTCGGGCGTCATGAGGAAAATCGCCATCAAGAGCAAGTTGCTGGAGTAAAGTTTCACCGGCACGTCATAACAGAAATTAAGCATCACGATGTTGAGCAGCACCGCGGCCGACGCCATGGCCCCCAGTGTCGCCGTGCGCCGCAAGAGCAGCAGCGCTCCGCCGAACACTTCCGCCAGTCCGGAGAAAATAATATAAGGCGTCGAATACCCCATGAAGTTCCAGAGCAATCCCATGGGAGACAATTCGCCGAGCGGCTCAATCAGTCTGCTAAATCCCGGGAAAATGAATTGGGTTGGAATCACCTTCGCAAAACCGTAGCTGAACAGCGTCAGGGCCAGCACGTAGCGCATGCCGATTCGCAAACTCAAATGGAGCCGGACATATTCCCCGCGCTTCCGATCGAGGACCGACCACACCAGTGTGGCAACGGCCGCCAGCACCACGAAGCAGAGATCCTGGATGTAGTCGAGCGTAGTATCGCCGCTCCCGTTTACGGCCGGATAGACGGTCACGGGACCGCTCAAGTGGAAAACATGGATGGCCACCCACGGGGCGATGGGACGCCACAGCCGGGTATACACATCCGACAAGGCTCGGATTCCCGGAACCAGATATCCGGCTTGAGCAAGGTTATAGAGAGTGAGATACGCGAAAACAAACCGGAAGAGAATGCGTTGTGCAAGGCCCCAGCAAGGCTGCGGCGCGGCCTGAGGGCCGTCCTCCACGCCCGCTGCCACCGGCTGTAACTGTGTGCTTGCCATTTTTTTCCGAGCCGCGACCGTAAGGAAGCGGTTAGCGCGCTATATTTCCCATCGCCACAAATTCGTGCCAACCGTATACCCCGCGCCCACCGCGGCAAAAAGAACCAGATCGCCCTTCTTCACCATGCCCGTATCCAATGCGTCGCGCATCGCGAGCGGAATAGTGGCGGCGGTCGTGTTCCCATAGCGGTTGATATTGATGCAGACTCGATCGCAGCTCATGCCCAAACGCTCCGAGGCGGCGGTGATAATGCGGCGATTCGCCTGGTGCGGAATGAGCGCCGCAATGTCGCTCACTTTCAGATTGTTGCGGGTGAGCAGGTTGCGCGACGTCTCTTCCATTTTCTTGACTGCGTATTTGAATACCTGCGCCCCGTTCTGCTTGACGAAATGCAGCCGCTTTTCCACGGTTTCGGCGCTGGCCGGCAACCGGCTGCCTCCGGCGGGCTGCTTCAGGTCGTCGCCGCCCGAGCCATCGATCTCATTCGAGAAATCGACAAAACCCACCTCGTCGTCTTCGGTCGGCTCAATCAACATCGCACCCGCTCCGTCGCCGAATAATATGCAAGTGGCGCGATCCTGGTAATCGATGATGCGCGACATTGTGTCGGCGCCAATCACCAAAACCTTCTTGTGCGAGCCGGCGGAAACCAGATGGACGGCGGTGGTAAGACCGTAGATGAATCCGGAGCAGGCGGCCGAGAGATCGAATCCCCAGGCCCGCTTCGCGCCCAGCCGGTTTTGGACCAGGCAGGCCGTTGCCGGAAACGCCATGTCAGGAGTCACGGTGCAGACGATAATGGCGTCCAGCTCGCCGGCCCCGATGCCGCGCCGCTCCAGCGCGATGCGGGCCGCTTCCACGGCAAGATCGGACGTGGCGATCTCGGGAGCCGCAATGTGGCGCTCCTCGATGCCGGTGCGCTCCATGATCCAGTCGTGATTGGTCTCCACCATTTTCTCGAGGGTCTGATTGGTCAGGACGCCCGGCGGTGTGTAGCAACCCAGCGCGCCAATCTTCGCCTTAAATGTTCCAGCCTTGGACAATTCGCCTCCAACTCAACAAGGTACAGAATAACAAGACCGTGGCGTTAGTATTACAATGGCTCTGTAGGGAGACACTATGAAAAAACTATGGATGGTAACATCGCTGGCTTCGTTTTTCGCAGCCGGAGCAATGGCGGCAAGTTTGACCGGCACCATTTCCGACGCCGCCTGCGGCGCCAAGCACGCAGCCGCGTCCGAAAGCGACACAGCCTGCGTTCAACGCTGCATAAAGCGGGGCGAAGCCCCAGTCTTCATCAGCGGCGGCAAGGTCTATAAAATTTCCGCCGACTCCAAAGACAAAGTAATGTCCAATCTGGGGCAAAAGGTCACCGTCACTGGAAAGATTGACGGCGATACGGTCACGGTGGAATCCGTCGAACCCAGCAAGTGATTCAATTCAAGTGATTGGTGAACGGTGGCCGGTGAATGGCATCCGGCCACTCTCTTACTGAAGTTTTCCCCTGCCTTCCACCCGCCAGACTTGTTCCACGACGTCGCTGCGAACGCCGTAGACGTTCTCATGCAGATTCATGGCGACGCAAATGTGATTAGGGATAATCCGCACACGGTCGCCAACGTCGAAGCGAGCGGTTGAGCGCCGCAATTCCACAAAACCGTGCTCCTCGTTCATTTTTGTGAAGACGGACTGCGGTGCATCCACCACATGCCCGTAGCTCACTTCGGTTCCTTCCGCCTGCCGATCCGAAGAGAAAGTCTTTGAACCGCCGTCGATAATCATCTGACCTGGCTTTGACGTGGAAACCACGGTAACGTGAATCGAAGCCGCGCATTCTTCCAGCGATGCGGCGCCCGCCAGAACCGTGTTCCGGTCATTAAAGATGTACGTGCCCGGACGAATTTCATTCAGCCCCGGCAACTCGTGCGAATGGAAAAGCGTGGGCGTGGACCCGCCGCTGACGATTTTCGGTTGGAATCCCGCCCGCCGCAAGTCGCGCAAAATGCCGTCCAGCATTTGAGCCAACCGCTTCAGCGCTTGCTCGCCTTCTTCGTCCAGCGAGCGGATCATGCCCGGATAAAACGCGATGCCTTCGAATCGCAAGCGCGGCAGCCGATCGATCCCCTGGGTCAGTTGCAACAGAGCTTCGCCGGGCGCAACGCCCACGCGGCCCAGGCCAACATCCACTTCGGCCAGAATTCCGATTTCTAGTTGGGCGGCGCGCGCGGCGTCGGAAAGCTGGCGCGCGACAAACAGGCTGTCCAGCGAAACAGTGAGCGAGGTTTTCCGCGCCACCTCCATCAGCCGGTCAAGCTTCTTGCGTCCGACAATGGGATACGCCACCAGCAGCTCGGGCGGTGAGGCGGAGAGCATCACTTCGGCCTCGCCAACTTTGGCCACCGTCAGCCCGGCGGCCCCCAGATCGATCTGCTTACGGGCCAGGGCAGGGATCTTGTGGGTCTTGGTATGCGGCCGGATGCGCAGGTCATGCTCCCGGCCATAATCGGCCAGCTTGCGCAGGTTGCGCTCCATTATGTCCAGATCGATCACCAGCGCGGGAGTCTCGAGGTCGGAAACGTGAAGGCCGTTGGGCGCTGTCATGGACGGAATCGCAGGGAGAGTCGGCCGGCTGGTCCTTTATAATGTAGCTCCAGATCTTTGGGCTTCAGCTTTCCGCCCACAATCTGAAAGTAGAGAAGACCGGAAATTGGTTGAGTTATCTCTTTCTCCTGCAATACTTTCTCTTTCAAAGTCGCAAGCAACGGATTAGGCTTGTCGGCGTTCGAAACATCAACCTTTGATTCAACACCGGTGGTCCCGGCAGTCGAGCCGATGCCGCCGCCGTTACCAGGCAACTGCCGCGGCCTCGAACCGGTACCGGGAATTCCACCCCAACGAGGCCCGTTGTTATTGGCCCCCAGTCCGCCGCCGTTCCTGGTTCCGTCGGGTGATACCACCAAGGTACTATTACCAGCGATCTGGCTTGGGGAATAGGGCTGTGCACGTTGGCCGTCCTTTCCCGAAACCAGCAGGAAATCGTCCAGGCTCACCTGAATGGGCTTGTCGCTGACCGGCCGGACGGTCACCCGGATCACCACGATGTCGCCGCCGAAATCGGAGCCAAGCTCTTGCTTTATTTGATCTTTGTCGAGGATTGCGGTGGCCGAGATGTCCACCAGGTCGTTGGAAGTCTGCTCGATTGGCAGCTTCTTGTCGGCGGCCGGCAGCAGTCCCGTTGCTAGGGAAACCACGACCAGGAAACGCAAGGATATCAGCCAGTTCTCCATCGCCTCAGTGTTCATCGTGTTCCTCTTCCTTGTATTCGTCCCCTTCCATTGTAAGACTCTTAGAACCGAACCTAAAGGAGTTTGGTACCAGTGCCGATCAGATGCTTGGTGTCGTATATGAATCGGTTTGCCCTATTGTCCGTTCTTTCTCTGGCCGGGTTGTGCTTATACGCGCAGCCTCAAAGCGCTATCACGATTTCCACCAACCCCTCCGGGGCAAGGTTCAGCGTGGATGGCCAAGTTTATATCCAGGCCCAGACATTTGTTTGGCCAAAGGGAAGCAAGCACCTTTTGGTGTTTATCCTCGATCCCGTGCTGCCCAATCAGCCGGCGAATACGTCGATTCAGACATCGGTGGATGGCAATGCAACGTGGTCTTTCGGTGGTTGGCTGGACAATGCGGGCTTGTTGCTGCCCAGCAGCGACGCGATCCAGACCATAACCGCGGACCCGCGCATAACTACGATTAAAGCCACGTTGACGGCCTCCTACCGGGTACAACTGGTGTTCTTCAATTCCGGCGCCAACGATTCAGTTTCGCCGCCCTCTTGCGGGGCGCCGGGAGCGATTCCCGCCGGGCAGCTCCGTCCTGGCGTGGTGTTCCTGGGATCGCAGTGTTTTTGGAACAGCGCCAATGTGTTCGTGCCGGCTGGATCGGCCCTCACGCTCAATGCGTTTCCATATCCCGGGTTTGTATTTATAGGCTGGTCCTCTAATATAGGTTCACCGGACGCGTTTCTGAGAACTCTTACCATCAACAGTCCGATTACGCTGGTTCCGCAATTCGCGCCTGGGAAACGAATTCGTTTTCTGACCGCGCCACCGTTCGGATTGCAAGTTCTGGTGGACCGCACGCCGGTGCCGACACGAACGATTGAGTCGGATCTCGGGGGACCATGTCCCAGCAGCGAATCTCAGCCGGTAAACCCCAACTTAGGATTTCCGCCAATGTGCCTGGGCGACTTCGATTTCGCCGCTGGGTCCACGCACATAATCAGCGCTGCGTCGCCGCAGATCGATACGTCCGGGAAATTCTGGGTTTTCGATTCGTGGAGCAATGGACTGGGATTGAACGGGGCTTATGTAACGGACTCAAATGTCGCGAATGCGGACAATCTGATAGCGAAATTCGTGCCTGGAGCGCATGTGGCGTTTCTTACTTCGCCGGGTGGTCTGAAATTGACGGTAGATGGCCGTCCGAACTTCGCTTCGTACGACTTCGTTTGGGGACTTGGCACCACGCACACCGTTTCCGCTCCGGCCAATCAGTTTGACGCGGCGGGAAGGCAATATACATTTAAGAGCTGGTCGAATTCAGGCGGACAATCGCAGTCCTATACCGTCGATCAGTCGGCTGTGGATAACGGCTATAGGATGACCGCGACATTCGGCGTTCTGAGCCGCGTCCTGGTTCAAAGCTCGCCTTCCGGTCTTTTGGTACAGGTGGACGGTGCAAGTTGCACAACGCCCTGCACCATCGATCGCTCGAATGGCACAAAACTGCGCGTGACTGCCCCCACTACGCTCTCGTTGGGAGACAGCGCGCGGATGGAATTTACTTCCTGGTCCGATAACGGGGATTCCGATCATACTTTCACAGTCAATACGGACTTTTCCGTCGTCACCGCCAACTACCGCACATCCTACCGCCTAAGCGCCGCCTCCGATCCGGGAAATGGAGTGAACTTTAAGTTCGACCCGGCGACGAGCGATATGTTCTATCCGCAGGACACCCAGGTTACAGTTGCGGCCAATGCTAATCCGGGCTTCAAGTTCCGCCGTTGGGATGGAGATCTGACCGGCACCTATCCGGTGGGAGTGGTGATGATGTCCACGCCGCACGCCGTGGTTGCGCGCCTGGACAAGGTTCCGTTCATCGCGCCAGCGGGTGTGAGGAACGCTGTCGGCGACACTCCGAATTCCACGGTCGCGCCCGGTTCCATCATTTCCATATTCGGCGAGAGTCTGGCCCCGGTGCTTGAAGTGGGGCGGGTGAATCCGCTAGCCCAAAGTATCGCCGGCGTGACGGTGACGGTGAACGATCGCATTCTGCCATTGCTCTACGTTTCGCCCAGTCAGATCAACGCTCAAGTTCCATCGGGCCTCGGCGACGGCGACTACACGTTGCAGGTTCATAACTCCGGGCAGGACGACATTTCCGCCACTTTCTCGGTAGCGCGCAACTCGCCCGGCCTGTTCTTCCAGACGGTGAACTCCCAGCAGTACGCACTGGCTCTGCACGATGACGGATCGGTGGTCACGCCGGACAATCCCGCCAGACCGGGCGAGACCCTGTCGCTGCTCGGCACCGGATTCGGTCCTTACAATGGCTTAGTGATCGATGGCTTCTTCCCGCCCAATCCCGCGCCGGCGGTGGCGGATTCGGTCAACCTTTCGACGGGCGACCAGGTAACGTCGACCATGTGGTCCGGCGCAGCACCCGGCTATACCGGCCTAACCCTGACGAAATTCAAGGTTCCGGACAGCATGCAGAGCGGCGCAACGGTGCCAGTGAAGGTCACTGTAAACGGAGCAGACAGCAACACCGTAATGGTGCCAATCCAATAATGTAGGGCAGGATGGCATCCTGCCGCCGATTGAAAATCGGCCTGTCGCTGGGGTTAGTTCTTTTTAGTCAACCCCTGCGCCAAAGCGATGGCTCCCAACACCCCGGCCCGCCCGCCCAATTGCGGCGGAACGATCTCCGGCGACTCAAGGTAGTCTCCCAAAAGCCCCGCCAGTTTCGCGCGAACCAATGGGAACAGTTCCTCGCGCCGCATGACGCCACCGCCCAAAATCACGCGTTGGGGCGAGAGAGTGCAGATCCAATTGCACAAGCCGAGCGCCAGATAGTGCGCTTCCAGATCCCATGCCGGATGCCCGGCCGGCAGCCTCTCACCCGGCTGGCCCCAGCGCCCTTCGATGGCTGGCGCGGACGCCAGACCTTCCAGGCAATCGCCATGATAGGGGCAGCAGCCGGCGAACGGATCGCGCTCCAGATCGTGTGGAACTCGGATATGCCCCATCTCCGGATGCGTATGTCCGTGCATGAGCCGGCCGTTTGACATTCCTCCGCCGCCGATTCCGGTGCCGACGGTCAGGTAGAGGAAATCTTCCAGCCCCTGAGCCGCGCCCCAGCGGAATTCGCCCAACGCGGCGGCGTTGACGTCGGTATCGAAGGCAATCTCAACTCCCAGCGCTCTGCGCATCGCACCGGCGAAATCCAAATTTCTCCAAGCGAGTTTCGGCGTGGCGGTAATGTAACCGAACGTGGGCGACTTTGGATTAGGATCGATTGGTCCAAAGGAAGCAATGCCGATCGCGCCGGCGGTAGGCCGATTCTTGAAGAAACTTACGACGCGCTGGATGGTCTCTTCCGGGGTAGTAGTAGGAATCTCGCCCGTTTCCAGATCGTCCGGACCGTTTCCGATGGCGCACACGAACTTGGTGCCCCCGGCTTCAATCCCCCCAAATTGCATTGGCTTCAGTTTACGCTCTTATCCTTCGCATAACAGATCGGATCGATCGGACACTCCGAACACCGCGGCCTCCTGGCCACGCACAGCGCGCGCCCGTGAAAAATCAGTTGCAGGGGAAAATCGATCCACTTCTCTTTCGGCAAAATCTTCATAAGGTCCTGCTCAATCTTCACGGGGTCCGTTTGCTTGCTCAAATCCAGCCGCCGGGCCAGCCGCTGGACATGCGTGTCCACCACCACGCCCGCCGGAATTCCATAGAAGGCGCCCAGAACAACGTTGGACGTCTTGCGCGCCGCCCCCGGTATCGTAAGCATCTCCTCCATCGTCTGTGGAACCTGGCCGCCGAAATCCCCAAGGATCTTGCGGGCCGCGCCGATCAGCGACTTCGACTTGTTATTGAAGAAACCCGTCGGCCGGATGTCCTGCCCCAGCTCCGCGGGATTGGCGTTCGCGAAATCCGCGATGGTTGGGTATTTCTGAAAAAGCCCGGGCGTCACTTCGTTCACGCGTTTATCGGTGCACTGCGCCGACAGGATCGTGGCCGCTAAAAGTTCCCAGGCATCGCGATGGGTGAGCGGAGTCCGCGGCGCGGGGTACATACGGTCCAGCAGACGGACGATTTTCTTGAGCCGGGCCGCGCGGTCGACTGCGGTCTTGGGGCGGGGAACTAGCTTTGGCGGCGTTGCTTTTGTCACACTGTTATTATCGTTTCCCGCCAAAGTCTTTTGCTCGTGCTCGCCGCCGTCGTCGCGTTCGGAGGCTGCCTGTGGGGATCGTTTCACTTTGACGATTACTCGATGTTTTCGCGCGACCTCTGGCGTCCGCTTGAAACTCGCCCGCTGACTTACCTGACGTTTTGGATCAACGAAAAATTGGGCGGGCAAAATCCGGCCGGATATCTCGCCGTCAATCTGCTAATACACCTAATTGCCATCGTGCTTCTCTGGGACACGCTCACCCGCTGGCTGCCGCCTGCCGCGGTTTTGATCGCTACCGCGATTTTTGCCGTCCACCCATTTCAAGCCGAGCCGGTCGACTATGTGTTCGCGCGCAGCAGCTCGCTCGCCACGGTGCTGTGCCTCGCCGCACTGGCCAGTTGGAATCGCGAGCGCCGCTGGTGGACGGTGGCGTGGTTTGCGCTGGCGCTGCTGGCCAAGGAAGAGTGCGTTGCATTTCCTGCGTTTTTGCTGCTCCTGCACTTATCGGCCGCTCGCGGCCGAAAAGAGTTGAAGCCCATCGCTGTCATGTTCGCGTTATCGCTGGCCGCCGGAGTGCGTGTACTGATTGCGGCCAACACTACGCCGGGATCGGGCGGCGGCGCGCAGGCCGCTATTTCATGGCAATCCTATCTGGCCGCCCAGGGTGTGGTAATTCCGCGGTACCTGCGAATGCTGCTGTTGCCCTGGGGATTTACGATTGATCCCGCCATTTCAATTCCACCCACTTGGCTGGCAGTGCTCGCCTGGCTTGGAATTGCGGCTCTCGCAGCCCTCGCTGCGTTTCGCTTTAAACGGGCACAAGCGGGATTCTGGTCGATCGCGGGACTGGTCCTGTTGCTGCCAAGCTCTTCTATTTTTCCCGCGACCGACCTGGCGGCGGACCGCAGAATGTACCTGCCGATGATCGCGTTCGCAGCCTGCGCCGGACTGCTGCTGGCGAGGGTGCGTCCTATTTTCCTGGCGCCGGTCTTTCTACTGCTGTGCGGTCTGAGTTTCATGCGAACCATGACTTGGAGAACTGAGGAGTCGCTATGGACGGATGCCGTGGAAAAAGCTCCGGGGAAGCTGCGTCCCATAATCCAACTGGCGAGAGCGCTTGATCCTCAACGCGGGCTAGAGATTCTCGAGCGTGCTAAGCGCGCCGCGCCGAATGAGCCGAGGATTCCCTCCGAGGAAGGCCGAATCTACCTGGCGCTGGGCAGGCCCAGCGATGCGTTGATCGAATTCGGACGCGCGCTCGCCCTTGCTCCACGCAGCCCGGATGCCTTGAACAATCGCGGCGCCGCGCTTCTTGCGCTGGACCAGAGAGACGCCGCCCGGCAGGATTTCGAGCGTGCGCTGGCCATCGATCCCTGCGAACTCAATGCGCGATCGAACCTGTTGCGTCTCGGAATCTCGAAGCCCTTGCCGGCGAATTGCAAATAATCTACTGCTTGGTGCTCACCTGAACGTCGGCGCGCAAGTTGTCCCAGTCGGGGAGGGAGGTCGGGCGGAGTCCGGCATCGAGCTCGGTTCTAATCTCCTTGGACTGGTATGGCGCCAGGCTCGGCACTACAACCGATAGCGTAAACAACGGGGCGGCGCCGGATGAATCGGCAGTCGAACGGACGGCAATCTTGAGCGCCACGTCGGAAAGACGCGTCGATGAATGATTGACGACCAGGTATTGCATTTGCGATTTACGATTCAGGTCGGCGATGACACGCAGGCCGGTAACCTCTACGAATCTGGCGAACGGATGCGGATCGATAGCCGACCCGGTCGACGTACCGGCGCTGGCTTGAAGCGGGTGCTGGCCCGCGGCGGGGCCGGCCTTTGAATCCCGATTTTCGGAAAAATATTGCAGCAGACTTCCGGCTCCGAGGAACAGACTGGTTGCCACCAGCAGGCTGATGATCCAAGCGGGCATGGCCACGCGCTTTCGCGGCCGCGCCGATTTTGCCGACTTCTTCTCGATGAAAGTGCGGAGCTCGGCGGGAAGGCACGGGCCGGCTAAAGCCGATGTCAGCGGCCCACTGCTCAGTGAATCGACCGCCAGGTCGCAGGGCCTTACGGACGGAATCGAAGGCTTGGGCATTCGCATCCACTGGGTGGCCGGCAGCGCGGGCGCTTTTACGATTTCGCGTGGAGCGGCGAGCAAAGCCGTGACCGGCTGCGCCTCAAAGGCAGCCACGATCGCGCGGATCCCCGATTCGACGGCTTCGATCTGAGTATGTATGACGTGGAGCACCGCTTCGGCATGCAGTTCGAACGCACGGCAGAGTGGGCCGGGATCGTAGGTTGGTTCCGGGAGGGGAGCGGCTGCTGTCGCGGTAACCACTTCGACCGGCGCTTCAATCACGGAGGCAGCTTGGACAGTCTCGACGGCAACCTCAACAGCCATGGCCACCGCTTCAATACAGGCTTCGATCAAAGGCTCCGCATCCGCTGCCGCCTCGGCCGATTCCACTAAGGGGCGAACCAGCGACTCGATGGCTTCATCCTCGGGAATTCCGGCGTCCTCTTCCCTCACCGCGACCGTCGACGTGGTTCCGTTCGAATGTCCGTTCGTGGCGGCCACCAGCAGAAGTTGTTGGGGCGCTGGCTCGAGAAGCCGGATCTCCGAAGGGGGCTGGATGCTTCGAGCTAAGGCCAGCACTCCTTGGGTAATCGATTCCTCCACCCGGGGAACGGACTTCACCGGGGCATCCGCGCAGGCTGGACATTCCCTGACGGTGGGCGAGCAGTCGTTGCCACAATCAGGACAGATCCAGTGCAACATATAACTACTTTAGGCCCAAAGCCTTCAGGGATCTGTCGGGTACTTACCCTACCTCACCC
>DATDHK010000357.1:0-3311 GCA_036521635.1 Bryobacteraceae bacterium
AGTTCAAAGCGCTATATCTACGGCCCAGCCGCCCTGGCTCAGTTCGAACCTCGCATCCCCCCCTCGGCCGTCGCTTTCGATTTCAGCACCGAAGGGCAACTGGCAAAATACCGCACTCCCAAAGGCGAGGTGACGCTAGCCATCTTCTCTTACCCGACACCAACGATGGCCCGCCAGCAACTGGCCGAGTTCGAAAAATTGCCCGGCGCCTCAGCCAAACGCACCGGCGCACTGCTGGCAATCGCCTTCGCCCCCGGCCCAACCGCCCAGTCGCTCCTCTCCCAGATAAACTACCAGGCCACCGTTTCCGCCGATCAAGTTCCGCCCCTGGTTCTAAGGCCGGAATCCGCCGCGAAAATGTTGCTGGCCATCATTAGCCTCGCGGGCGTCGTGGTCGTCTTTTGTGCCTTATCTGGCTTAGCCTTCGGCATGATTCGCGTGATCGCCAGAAAGTTTGGTCACTTGGGTGCTAACGATGCGATGATAACGCTCCATCTCGCCGACAAGTAACTCCTCGGATTTCTCCAGTTTAGAAACCAACACCCTGGTTTTCGAGAGGTCTTCCACAGAGCTTTCCACAGGATTTCAAGAAGCGGCCCGGAGCACAAGGTCCTCGCATGTCAACAATTTACGCGGCATTTTCCACAAGCCCGTTTTTCCCTTGACTCACAACCGTCGAAAACATATGATCTGATCACTAACAGGTTTTGACGGTTGCGTTCCGTCGAATCTGATTCTCCTAAACATCACCCTGCAAAACAGGGGCTCGTGAATGCGGGCATATGGTGTTCAATGGGGCCCTCGGGCCCCATTCAGACCGTTTGGATCGTTTCTTCATCCACGCTAAAATCTAATTTGAACCCCCATTTGCCGAAGACGGATTCCCCAGCTACGTGGCGGGAACGTATCCGGGCGCTCCGCAACGTCCCGCCCTTGCTGCGGATGGTATGGAACACCAGCCCGGGGATCACCAGCGCTACAATCGTGCTACGGCTGGTTTCGGCCGTGATACCGGTGTGCCAGCTCTGGGTTGGCAAGCTGATCATCGACCAGGTAGTCCAATCGATTGCGGGCCGTACGGTGAATCACCGCCAGCTTTGGACGCTGGTGGCCTACGAAATCGGCCTGGCCGTCCTGAGCGACCTGCTTTCGCGCGCAATCAACCTCTGCGACAGCTTGCTGGGCGACAAATTCACCAATCACGTGAGCCTTCGGTTGATGGAGCACGCCACCCAGCTCGACCTGGTTTCCTTCGAAGATCCCGTCTTTTACGACAAGCTGGATCGCGCCCGCCGCCAGACGACAGCCCGTCTGGGAATGCTGGCCGTGCTAGCCGGCATGGGCCAGCAAACCCTTACACTGCTATCGCTTTCCGCTGCGGTTGTCTCGTTTTCACCCTGGTTTTTGGTGTTGCTCGTGGCCGCTGTAATCCCGGCGTTTCTAGGCGAAACACGCTTCGCCATGCTGGCCTATTCCATCCTTTACCGCTGGACGCCGGAACGCCGCGAGTTGGACTATCTCCGCATGCTCGGGGCCAGCAGCCAAAGCGCGAAAGAGGTGAAAATCTTTGGATTGGGCCGCTACCTGGCGGACCGTTCGCGCGTCCTTTTCAACCGCTTTTACCGCGAGAACAAGGCCCTGGCGGTCAAACGCGCCGCCTCCGGTTCGCTGCTCAATCTGCTGCCGACGGCCGGATATTATGGCGCCTATATACTGATTTTAGTCCGCACATTATCGGGCGCTTTGTCCCTGGGCTCCCTCACTTTCCTGGCCGGCGCGTTTGCCCGGTCGCGCGGTTTGATTGAAAGCCTCTTTTCCAGCCTCAATAATATCGGCGAACAGGCGCTCTATATCAAGGATCTTTTCGATTTCTTCGAAACCAAGCCGGGCATCGTTTCGCCTCCCAATGCCCTGCCCGCCCCTCGCCCCATCCAATCCGGATTCGAATTTCGAAACGTGTCCTTCGCCTATCCCGGTTCGGACCGGCAAGTGCTGCGCGGCGTCAGTTTCCGCTTCGACGCCAATGAGCGCATCGCCTTGATTGGAGAAAACGGCGCGGGCAAAACCACGCTGGTGAAGTTGATCGCGCGCCTGTACGACCCTACCGAAGGTGCAATTCTATTGGACGGCGTCGACCTCCGCGAATACGACGTCGAGAGCCTGCGCGGCGAAATCGGCGTGATCTTTCAGGACTACATGCGCTACGACATGACCGCCCGCGAGAATATCGGATTCGGCCGCGTGGAGGAGCTCGGCAATCGGGATCGCATCGAGGCTGCGTCGCAAAAGAGCCTGGCCGAATCCGTGATCGCTCAGCTTCCGCTGGGCTACCAGCAAATGCTCGGCCGCCGTTTCGAAAATGGCGTGGATTTGTCCGCCGGCCAGTGGCAGAAAATCGCGCTGGCCCGCGCCTACATGCGCGACGCCCAGGTGCTGATCCTGGATGAGCCCACGGCCAGCCTGGACGCCCGCGCCGAGTACGAAGTTTTTCTCAGATTCGCCGACCTCACGCGCGGCCGCATGGCCGTCCTGATCTCGCATCGCTTTTCCACGGTGCGCATGGCGGACCGCATTCTGGTTCTGGCCGACGGCGCGATTATCGAGCAGGGTTCGCACCGGCAATTGGTTGCGTTGGGCGGCCGCTACGCGGAGCTGTTCGAATTGCAGGCGGCTGGATACCGCTAACGAAATGACCACGCACTACGAAATCCGCGGCGAGGGCCAGCCGCTGCTGTTGCTGCACGGCTTCACCGGTTCGGGCGCGGACTGGCAGCACATCTTTAAAGAGCCGCCCGCCGGATTCAAGCTGATAGTCCCCGACCTGCGCGGTCACGGACGATCCACCAATCCCTCCGCGACATTCACGTTCCGGCAATGCGCGTTGGATATTTTCGCCGTGCTGGACGAACTGAAAATCGACCGGTGTTCGGCAATCGGATTGAGCGGCGGCGCATTAACGCTGCTCCACATGGCCACGCAGCAACCCGCCCGTATCGAAGCGATGGTGCTGGTCAGCGCCACTCACTATTTTCCGGAGCCGGCCCGCGCCATCATGCGGCAAATGACGGTGGAGAGCAGAACCGCGGAAGATTGGGCCGTCATGCGCCAACGCCATGTCCACGGTGACGATCAGATTCGAGCCTTGTGGACGCACGGCAATGCCTTGAAAGACAGCGTAGACGATGTGAACTTCACGCCGCCTTACCTGGCCAGAATCGCCGCCCGCACCCTGATCGTGCATGGCGACCGCGACCCCCTGTACCCGGTCAACATCGCAGTAGAGATGTACAACTCCATCCCAAAATCGTATC
>DATDHK010000358.1:0-7105 GCA_036521635.1 Bryobacteraceae bacterium
CTTGGCGCACCCGATTCCCGGGCTGCGCAATGACATCATGGAAGCCCTGCCGCGAAAGCTGGCCGATATCGTCCGCCGACAGGCCCAAGGACGCCGCGCTCTCGAAAGTGCGATTGAAAGCTACCGAGATTGGCGCATCCGTTTGAGGCCCTACGCGAATGAATGGCGTCCAAGCACTGAATAGCGCTTCCATCGGACGGAGTTTGCCGGGTTGGCCCGCCATAGGTACGACCCGGTAGGAGAACTCCTCATCGCGAGGCGCCGGCCGGTCGATCCAGTCAAAACGCTGATAGGGGTCCTCGGTGGATGGCGCGACTCCACCGCGCGAGCGCAACACTTTTTCCGTTTCGGGCGTGTCGCCGCCCTTCCCGCTCCTGCGCCGGCGCATTACCGCAAAGCCCAGGCAGCCGGGGATTTTTTCGCGGGACCGCCAATGCAGCGTCACCACGTACCCGTCGGTGTAGGCGCTGAGGGTCAGAGGCTTGGCGCGCTGCTCGTCGCGGAGGGTCCCGGTGGGCTGAAGCGTCCAGGTCTCGTTGGCCAGGGTCACTAATTCAATCGGCCCGGCATCTACACTTTCCGGTTGCGAGGTCTCACCCTTCTCCACAAACAGGATTTTAGATCGCGGCCCCTCGGGCGCGGTCCACCTTACCTCCACACACACCGTGGGCGTATCGGGAACCTCAATGCTGTGCAACTGCGCTTGCGGGTCCGGCGGCAAAGGCCCCAGGGAGATTTCGTTGTTGACCAGCGTGACGCCCAGACGAACCCGCGGCAGGAGTGGAAGGGCCGCGGCGATCCACGTGGGCATCCGGCCCACTGCCGCCAGCCTGGTCCGCAAGTCGGGTTTCCTTCCCAATCGGAGTTCCGCGGCTATGCGCAGGACCGCGGCCGATTCCAGGTTCTGCACCGTGGAGGGCAGGCGAGGCAGCGCCCGTCCGGCCCAATTGGCCAGCTCGGACCGTCCGCCGATCATCGCCGAAATCACCTCGCGGAGCAATTCGTCGATTCGCGCCCGGTTGATTTCCGCGTCGAGCCCCAGATAAGTCAGCTCCTCTTCGATCTGGATGGCGCGCCGTGCGCCGCGGTGAATCTGCCGGGTCCGCTCCCAGGCTTCACGGCGCAACTCCGGGGCCAGGCCCTGCCGCAGAATTTCCGCGACCTCGGGGAAAAAGACCAGGCCGCCCGGCGATCGCGATTGAACCAGATTGCTGAACCACAAATCCGCCTCGTCGGCGGCGCTCGACGCCGGCAGCAGGTCCAGTCTCATCCTGCGGATCAACGCGGGCTCGGCGAGCGCCGCAAACGACAGCAAGCGGGCGAGCGAAAGGGCGGCCGCGTTTCGTTCTCCCAGCCTTTGCGCGCGGACCGATGCTTGTTCGGAAGTCATGCTCTCTCGGGCCTTCTGGCGAATCTAACGTTGCCGGCGGTGGTGGCGCGATCCCACTCGACCATACGGAACTGGCGGGCAAGGGCCGGCGGCCACCGCTTGGCCGGATACGGCACGAAGGCGGTACAGGCGATTCCGCGGCGCCGGAGCTCCCACGAGAAACTGCGCCATTCTTCCACGCCGGCATGTGTATCGGTCAGTGGCGGACGTCCAATCCCCACGTCGGTCAGTAGTAGCACATGAGTACGGGACGACGGAAAAACGTAGTCAGGCCATACATCCATTTCGTCGGTGCCCGCTGCACGGAGAGGCGATCCGGTGAACTTCAGAACGGCGACGTTATCGAAACCGGCCACGGTTCGAACGTCGGCGATCACACTGCGCTGGTCTTCGGCGAACGGCAGCATGGAGTCGCCCACGTCTACCAGCACTTCCACCCGCAGGGCCATGGCGGCCACATAGAGGCGCGGCAAACTCCGCAGCAGGCGGCCGAGCGCGATCTCAGACACTACTTTCCGAATGTCCGGTGGACCGGCAGGGCTGCGCGTGGCGAGCGCGGTGCTCACGATCCCGCGGGTCCAGCGCGGCACGAACAAAGGCGCGACATCAACGGGGATTGCGGCGGCCGCCGGCGATTCGAAGTCCGCTGGCGCGGTTGCCCACAACGTAGAACCGGTGTCCTGTTTTTTGGGCCCGGATATGGTGAAGCCGGCCACGCCGCTGCCCGCATGCACGACCGGCGCGGACTCCCGCGGCGGAACGGGCCGCGATGGGATGGGGGCGGATTTCGGCGCCGTGTCCGGAACCCGCACTTCGTCCTTCAGCGGGGGCGCCGCCAGGGGCGTTAGCGGAGGTTTCCAATCCAAACCGAGCACATTCGCGATCGCAATCTTCTGTTCGTGGGTGGCGGGCTTGAGATCGCGGAATGCGCACAGCAGGTCGGCGCTCGAAATCGGTGGCCGCATCGACTTCTAGCCTCGCGCCGGCCGCCGCTTCGTAAAGGTCATCTGCGCAAGTTCTTTCAGGTCCTTATCCGGCGCATCGTCGGATCCATAACGGTCGACCAGGGCAAGGATCGTATCTTTAAATTCAGCGGGACTAGGTACGACGGCCTCTTCTCCGGATGCAGGCGGCGGAATCAGGATTTCGGCCGCCCTCTCCAGGTATTCGCGGGTCACCGCGCCGGACGGGTGCCGCAGCCAGTGTTGCAGAACGATATCCACCAGCAGGGCCTTGCGAAGCTTCCCGTCGCGATCGTCAGTGGGAAGCGCGGGCAGCCGGAGCTCGATGCATCGCCGCAGAAATGCCGCCGGAAGCTCGCGCTCTTCATTGGTGGTGATAAAGACAAGCGGCGAGTTCTCCTTGACCGCGCGGACCATCTGGCCGGTCTCTTCCACCTGAAATTCGAGCGACCCCAGTGTCACCAGAAGATTATTGGGCACATCGGGATCGGCCTTGTCGATCTCGTCGAGCAGCACGACGGCCCGCTTTCCGGCGGATTGGGCCGGCCGGGAATCGGAACCGGCGCCTCGCGTCTGGTTGTAAAGCTTCTGCTGCGCCGAAGCGCCTTCCGGGTCCAACGCCCGCCACAAGACTCCCGGAGAAACGTATTGGCGCCAGTCCGCCCGGAGCTTACGCGCCTGCGCGTCGTTAAGGCGCATCAGCAGATCGATGTTCCACTCCAAATCGCGCGCCTGTGTCCGGGAGGTGATCACGGCTTCGTGAAACTCCCACTTCAGGTAACGGGCGCTGGCCGCGGCCAGCGACGATTTGCCCCACCCGGAATCGCCGCGAACCAGCAATGGCCGGCCGGTGGCCAAGGCCACCTGAATCGCCAGGCGGATTCGGTCGTTGAAAACGTAGACGTCGCCGGTGCGGCTGTCCGCCCGGGCGTCGCCGGCATCGCCGGTATGGTAGGCGTCCGGCGGGTTAAAATTACTGGAAAGCGTCTTTGCTGGCATCATATTCATTCCAAAACGTAGTTTCGAAGCCGGGGGGCAACTCCGGCTCCATCCATTCCACATCGGTAAGAGCGGGGCGCTCCGGGCCGGACAACAGAAAGAAAGTAACGAATTCGAAGCGCTGCCGGAGCTCCGCCAGCCAGACCCGATCAAGACTGTTCGCTCGAAGATAGACAACCACGGGCTGCCGCGCTGTCTCTTTATTCCGGAGCTTCTCAGCAAGCCTGGTACGATTCACCGCCGGTGAAGTATCGAGGCGCAGAGCGCGAGCCAGGGAAACTTCGATCTGCGACTTGAGCGCTTCAACATCGGCGGCCACTTCAGTCACCGCGGCGGTGCACCAGGCGTAGGACGGAGGACGGCCGCTGGCCTTCACGACGTACAGCCGCGCTGTTTCCCCTTGCTCGGCGTTGAGCGCCACCGCGCGCTCTCCGTATAGGCCGCCGGTTCGCCCGAGCAGCCTTTCGGTGGAACGGTTATCGACCCAGGAACAGGCCACCAGATCCAGAATGTCGTTCCAGCGATCTTCCTTCCCGTCAAAGGCCCAGCGCAACTCGGCCAACGCCGGAGTGGCATTCTTCAGTCCCAGGGAGATCAATAACAACGCGAACCGCTCCCACGGGTCGGCCAGGGGATCCCAGGTTCCAAACGGCAGGTTGATCTTCGACATGGCGTGATTTACATTGCGTTCGTAGGGATCCTGGATTTCGGTACGGAACAGGGTGGCGAGCAGTTGCGCCTGCCTGGCAGCGGGACCTTCATTTGTCACCACCTTCCCGAGCCATGTCTCTATCGGCGGCCAGGAATTCTCGATGGTGGAAAATACAACACTTCCTTGGATCTCGGAGATCTGGTGCGGTTTGCCGCGCAAATCCTCGGGCGTGGCGCCGTAGTAGACCGGAAGGATTTTGAAGTTCTGCGAGGTGGCTTTGCGGTACGCGAGAATGCTCCACTCGTAGTTGCAGAACTCCGCCACCATCGAATCCGGGGTGATCAACAGGATGGCTGCGTCGCAAGCGCCGCACCAGATATTCAGGGCCGAGCGCCAGTCTTCTCCCGGCTGGAGTGTGGAGTGGTCGAGAAGAACGGTGTAATCCCGGTTCTGACTGTTGAGCTTCGCCTCTAACAGATCGAGCACCGGGCGGGCAGAGGGGTCCCTGTGTGCGCTATGGCTGATGAAGATTTGCCGGCGAGCCATCTTTGTGATTGTACCCGTTGTATCTTGAGCCAGCTTGCGCGGAGCGCGATGCTTTTTTGCCACGAGAGAGCGGGCTCGGGTCCGCGCGCCGAAACTAACCTGCCACGGGTTGGAAGCGGGCGGTGAAGTGGCGGAGGAATTGGGGTTGTTCTACTATCTCGAAGCCGCGGATTTTGTCTTTGTGTTCGTTTACTTCGAGGATTGCTTCCACCAGGTAATCGATGTGGCTTTGCGTGTAGACGCGGCGGGGGATTGCCAGGCGCAGGAGCTCGTGACGGGCTTTGTCGGCGAACATTACCGAGCCGATTTCTACCGAACGAACGCCGGCATGGCGGTATAGCTCGACTGCGAGGGCTTGGCCGGGGAACTGCTCGCGGGGGATGTGCGGCAGCATGCGTCCGGCATCAATGTAGATGGCATGGCCGCCCGGTGGTTCGACGATGGGGACGCCGTGGTCGGCGATGTGGCGGCCAAGATACGCGGTCGAGGCGATGCGATATTCCAGATATTCCGGTTGCAGGACTTCTTCCAGGCCCACCGCGATGGCTTCCAGGTCGCGGCCCGCCAAGCCGCCGTAGGTGGGGAATCCTTCGGTGAGAATCAGAAGGTTGGTCTCTTGCTCGGCGAGGCGGCTGTCGTTGGTGCAGAGGAATCCGCCGATGTTGGCGAAGGCGTCTTTTTTCGCGGAGAAGGTGCAGCCGTCGGCCAGCGAGAACATTTTTTGAGCGATCTCGCGAGGGGTCAGGTCCGTGTAGCCGGGCTCATCTTTTTTTATAAACCACGAATTTTCTGCGAAGCGGCAGGCGTCGAGATACAGCGGGATTCCATGCTGCCGGGTCACTCTGCGAACCGCTTCGATATTCGCCATCGACACCGGCTGGCCGCCGCCGGAATTGTTGGTGACGGTGATCATGACCAGCGGAATTTTGGACGCCCCTTCCGCCTGGATTAGGTTCTCGAGCGCTTCGACGTGCAGGTTGCCTTTGAAAGGAATGCGGGCTTGGGTGTCCGTGGCTTCCGGGATGGGCAGGTCCAACGCCTGCGCGCCGTTGGATTCGATATTCGCGCGCGTGGTGTCGAAATGTGTATTACTGGGGACGGTGTGGCCGGGCTTGCACAGGATGGAGAACAAGATTCGTTCGGCAGCCCGGCCCTGATGCGTGGGAATAACGTGGCGAAATCCGGTGAGGGTGCGGACGGCGTGCTCGAAGCGGTACCAGCTCTCGCTGCCGGCGTAGGATTCGTCGCCGCGCATCATGGCCGCCCATTGTTCGGTGGACATGGCGCTGGTGCCGGAGTCCGTGAGGAGATCGATCAAGATTTCGCTGGAGCGGATTTGGAAGAGATTGTAGCCGGCTGCTTCGAGGAATTGTTCGCGCTGCTCGGGGGTGGTGCGGCGGAGGGGTTCAACGCTTTTGATGCGGAAAGGCTCGATGATGGTCTGCACACTACAAGTTTACGGTGGGGAACTAGCGGGGACGAATCCCCGCTATTTTTTAGCTCTTTTCTTCAACCAGCAGGTCGTTCGTCACCGAGAAAACGCCGGGGACGCCGTTGGCTCGAATGTTCGCCAAGTTCTTATCGCCCTCATTCGCTACTACGCCTTTCAGCGTCACGTGGCCGTTTTCCACGATGATGTGGATCGACGGATTGGCGCCCATCGCGTAGCGGTATAGACCGCCGAATCCGAAAATCGACCGGTAGGTTGCCGCGCGGATCCTATTATCGAACGGCGAAAGCGGTAGAACTTTAACGTTATTCACTACGCTGGTTACGCCGGGGATGTGCTTCACGGCGTGCTCGGCGTCCGACTTTAATACCGGCCGGGTTACCTCGCCGTACAACGTGACCGTGCCGTTGTCGACCTTGTATTCAAAGTTATCGAACACGCTGTAATACGGCAGCATCACCAATTCGTGGCGTACTGCGTCGCGCAAATCGCGCGGGGCGCTGTTCGACTTCGCAAACATTGGAACGCTCAAAATGGCTAAAGCTGCAGCCAGGGAAACTTTCTGAAATGTGGCCTTCATACCTTCATTAACCTCTCTACATAACAGATGCGGGAACCGGCACTCCGGGTTCCTTTTATTATCGGGGTATGATGAAGCTTGGAAAGCATTCTGCAATCTTCATGTCTCAATCAAGCCCCCCGGATTTTGGAATCAACAGTTGGCTCGAAGACGAGCTCTACCAGCAATATCTGCATGATCGTAAGACCGTAGACGAAAGCTGGAAAAAAGTATTTGAATCGAACGGGACTACTCCCGTTGCGCCCCTCCATTTACCGGCGATGACTCCACAAGTTCAACCGGCCGCCGGCGAGCAACTGGTTCCTCTGCGCGGGGCCGCCGCGCGTATCGCCGAGAACATGAATGCGAGCCTCAGTATTCCACTCGCCACTTCGCAGCGCGTGATCCCGGTGAAGGTCATCGACGAGAACCGGCGCATCATTAATGAACATCGCGTGCTGGTGGGCAAGACCAAAATTTCCTACACGCACATCGTGGGATGGGCCATCGTCAAAGCCGTTCAAAGCAATCCCGCGCTGAACCATGC
>DATDHK010000359.1:0-5466 GCA_036521635.1 Bryobacteraceae bacterium
GATCCTCTCCTCTCGGCGTCCGATGCACGGCTACGGGATCACCCTGCTTATCGAACAAATTTCCGATGATGTTCTTCGGCTGGAAGAGGGCTCGCTCTACCCGGCTCTGCATCGCATGACTCAGGCTGGTTGGCTAAAGTCCGAGTGGGGAGCTTCGGAACACAATCGCCGGGCCCGCTATTACGCCATCACGGCCCCGGGACGAAAACAGTTGGCCGATGAAGAAAAAAGCTGGGCCCGCCTGACCGAGGCTGTGGCGCGAGTGCTTCGGTTCACGTAAGGAGAAATTCACAATGTCATGGACTTCCCGGCTCAAAAATCTTTTTCGTTCCAATCAGCTTGACGGCGAAGTTGACGAAGAATTGCGATTCCACCTGGAAGCGCGTGTGAAAGACAATCTCGCGGCCGGCATGACACCGGCCGAAGCGCGTCAAGACGCCATTCGCCGATTTGGAGGTCAATTGCTGGCAAAAGATAAAACCCGTGACGCCGACATCCTTGTCTGGCTTGATACGCTAGGCCGGGATATTCGATACGCCTTCCGCAATCTTCGGAAGAATGCAGGTGTAACCACCGCGGCTGCGCTTTCACTCGCACTCGGAATCGGCGCGAACACTGCCATCTTCAGCGCGCTGCACGCCATTGTGCTGCGCCCGCTCGCTTTTAAAGACCCCGCGCGGCTGGCGCGGCTGTGGCTCGACAATCGCCGGCTCGGCCTGCATGAAGACCTGACGTCCTATCCGAATTTTGAGGACTGGAAAAAGAATCGCTCCTTCGAGGACATCGCCGCGTTCTTTCCCAACGACGTGGTTCTGACGGCCCTTGAGGAACCCGCGCGTTTGCCGGATGCCTTGGTGACTTCGAATCTTTTTTCCATCCTGGGAGTGCCGCCGGCGATGGGCCGCACTTTCACTTTGGAAGAAGAACAGCCGGATCGCGACAACGTGGTGATCCTGAGCAACGGGCTTTGGCGGCGCCAGTTCGGGGCCGATCCGCGCGTTCTCGGCAAGATTGTCGAGCTGGACGGCAAGCCCTGCCAGATTGTCGGAGTGATGCCCGCGGCGTTTGTGTTTCCGTCTAAAGAGACGCAGCTCTGGAAGCCGCTGGCGCTCAGGCCACAGCAGCGCGGCAATCGCAGCGGATTTTTTCTCAGCGTGGTGGGGCGCCTGAAACCGGGAGTCACGATGGAACAGGCTCGCGCGGAAATGGCCGGCATCGGCGCGCAGCTCGAGGCGCAGTATCCGGATGCCGACAAAGGCTACGGCGTTTGGGTGGTGCCGCTGCTCGATCAGGTGGTGGGCAGCATGCGTCAGGTTTTGTTTGTGCTGTTGGGCGCGGTGGCGTTCGTGCTGCTCATCGCCTGCGTGAACGTGGCGAATCTTTTGCTCGGCCGCGGTGTCGTGCGCGGGCGTGAGATCGCGGTGCGCGCGGCGCTGGGAGCGGGCCGCACCCGGCTGGTCCGCCAACTGCTCACGGAGAGCACGGTGCTGTCGATGCTCGCTGGAGGGATGGGTTTGGCGATTGCGTTTTGGGGCATCCGAGGTCTGGTGTTGCTGGCGCCCAAAGATCTGCCGCGGCTCGATGAGGTCTCGATCGACGCTCCAGTGTTGATCTTCACGCTGGTAGTTTCCCTGATTGCCGGAATTCTTTTCGGCATGGCGCCGGCGCTTCGGATATCGCGCGTCGACCTCAACGAAACGCTGCGGGAAGGCGGACGAAGCCAGTCAGGTGGAAAGCGTGTGCGATTCGTGCGATCGGGATTAACGATCGCCGAAGTTGCGCTATCTATGATTCTTCTGACCGGCGCCGGGCTGATGATTCGCAGTCTGCTGAGTCTTCAATCCATACATCCCGGCTTTCAGACGGAGAACGTTCTCACCTGGCGGATCGCGCCGTCGCGCACGAAATATCCCGCAGGCCCGGCGGTCGCGGGTTTTTACTCAGACATGCTGCAGCGCTTGCAATCCATCCCCGGCGTCCAAGGCGCCGGCGCGGTCACCGACGTGTTTCTTTCGACGACGCCGAATTCGGGCAATTTCACGGTAGAGGGACATCCTTCGCCGCCGCCGGAACAACAAATCGAAGCCACAATCGACTCGATCAGTGCGGACTATTTCCGCGTCATGGGCGTCCCTTTGATTCGGGGAAAATTCTTCGACGGACACGAGACCCGGGACAGCATGCCGGTCATGATAATCAACGAGACCATGGCCAAGCGTATTTGGCCGGGTGAGGATGCGGTCGGCAAGCGCTTCAAGTTTGGAGATTTGAATTCGAACTCACCTTGGCGAACAATTGTCGGGGTCGTCGCCGACATGCGGCGGCAGGGTTTGGAGAAGGCGGCGCGGTGCGAAACGTTCGCGGTCATGACCCAACGGCCCGCACGCGGTATGACGGTGGTGATTCATACCGCTTCCGATCCCGGAAAAGTAATCGGCATGGTGCGTGATACGGTGCGGGCCGTGGATAAGAGCGCGGTTCTGTTCGAGCGGTCCACCATTGCGGACCAGATCGGCGATTCGTTGTCGCAGCGCCGCTTTGAGACTATTTTGCTCGGGTTGTTCTCACTGTTGGCGCTGATATTGGCGACGGTCGGAATATACGGCGTAGTCTTTCAATCGGTATCGCAGCGCATCAACGAGATTGGAATTCGGGTGGCGTTGGGCGCATCAAAAAGCAGCCTGCTGCGCATGATCGTGGGCGAGGCGCTGCTGCTGGTCTCGATGGGCGCCATCGCCGGCGGATTTGCTGCATTCGCCCTATCGCGTACGCTATCCAGTTTTCTCTATTCGGTGACTGCCGCCGACCCGCTCACCTATCTGTCGGTGGCGATTCTGCTTGCGATCGCCGCTGGTCTGGCCAGCGTGATCCCGGCCCGGCGCGCCACAAGCATCGACCCGTTAAACGCATTGCGTTACGAATAAACCGCTCCGTGTGAGCACACAGAGCCGCGACGACAGGGAGCGGTTTTCGGCCTTCATTCGTATCGAAGAGCGATCATTGGATCAACCTTCGTCGCTCTCCGCGCCGGAATGTAGCAGGCTAAAAACGCCGCGCATCCCAACGTTACCGTGACCATCGCCAATATCAATGGATCGCGCGCGCCCACTCCGAATAACGCATTGGCCATCAGACGCGTCAACGCCAACGACCCGGCAAACCCGAGCACCAAGCCGATGCCGGTCAGCACCATCCCGCTTCCAAGCATCATTCGAAGCAAGGTCCCCGAGCTTGCTCCCAGCGCCGCGCGAATGCCGATTTCGTGCGTTCTCTGCGCCACCGCGCAGGAAATAACCCCATAAATGCCGATCGCCGAAAGAAGCATTGCGATTCCGCCGAAAGTGCCCAGCAGAATTGCCTGCAAACGATCCGAAGCCACCGATTCGGTTTTGATCTGTTCCATCGTGCGCACACGAGTGAGGACCTGATTTTTGTCAATCTCGTGAATCGTATTGCGGATGGCCTGTTGCAGACTGAGCGGGTCCATGGCGGCGCGCGCCACCAGCTCCATGCCGTATTCCGGACTCTGTTCGTTCGAGACGTAGACTCCGGCGCTGCGCTGGTCGTTCAGTCCGTCGATCTTTTCGTCGACGATCACGCCCACTACCTGCCAGGGAATCTCCGGACCGAGCTCGGTTCTGCCGGGAACGATTTCCTGAATCAGAATCCGCTGGCCAATAGGATCCTCGTTCGGGAAATATTTCTTCGCCATGGTTTCGTTGATCACGGTGACCGGCGGAGAGCCCTTCACATCCTGCTGGTTGAGCGAACGTCCCTTTCGAAGCTTGATTCCCAACGCGTGAAAATAATTCGCGCTCACCATTTTGTAAAAACAGCCCTGCCGTTTGGCGCGATCCACATTGGGACGGCCGGCGATCAGGAACGGCATACCGTAGGACGCGCCTTCCAGCGGCAGAGCGCTGGTGAGCGCCGCTTCGCGAACGCCGGGCAACGCTTCCACATGGCTCACCACTTCGCGCAGGTAACCGTTGAGCTGGGCCGGATTCGGGAAGCGCTTCACTGGAATCGGCAGACCCATGGTGATGATGTTGGTGGAATCGAAACCCCCGTCCACGCGAAGCAACAACTGAAAACTGCGAAGCAACAACCCCGCGCCGGTCAACAGAACGAAAGCGAGCGCAACCTCGGCAACCACCAGCGCGCTTCGAAGCCTGCGGCGCCCGCTGCCGGTGGTGGATCCGCGTCCGCCCTCGCGCATGCATGCGGCTAAATCCGGCCGGGCAGCCTGCAATGCGGGCGCTAGCCCGAACAGCAGTCCCGTAAATACGGCGATGAGCAGGGTGAACAGCAGGAGACGGCTGTCCATAGCCACTTCGGCCTCGCGAGGAAGGGCAAACGGAGGAACGGCCCAGCGCAGCAAGCGCATCGTCGCGTAACCGAGCGCCAGCCCCAGCACTCCGCCGGACACCGATAGGAGCACGCTTTCCGTCAGAAATTGTCGAATGAGCCGCCATCGTCCCGCCCCGAGCGAAGCGCGCACCGCTACTTCCCGGTCGCGCGACGCTCCGCGAGCCATCAACAAATTCGCAAGGTTCACGCAGCCGATCAGAAGCACCATTCCAACCGCACCCATCATGATGTAGACCTGACGGCGCAGGCCCGGGCCGATAATGACGTCGGCGTAGCGCTCCACGTTTACACCCCAGTCCTTATTCGAATCCGGAAAATCCTTGGCGATGCGCGCTCCAATCTGGTCCATCTGCGCGCGCGCCTGCTCCAGTGTGACGCCGCGTTTCAACAGCGCATAGGATCCCAGCCAGTGGAAGTTGCGCGTCCGATTCTGCGGTTCAAAAGCCAGCGGGCGCCATATTTGCGAGAAGGCGCGATCGAAAACGCCTCCCTCGGGAAGCACTCCGATTACGTTGTACGGTTGTCCGTCCAACAAGATCTTCCGGCCGATGACGCCCCGGTCGGCGCCGAACTGCGTTTCCCAGAGCCGGTGGCTCAATATCGCGACGTGCTCTTTGCCCAACTGGTCTTCATCGGGAGCAAAACCTCGACCCAGAACCGTCTTGATTCCGAAGATGTCGAAGTAATGCGGCGAAACGCGAGCGCCGCGCAATTGCACCGGCTCCGCAATGCCGGTGAGCGTGACCGACCCTCCGGTCTGCGCGGCCATGTATTCGAATACCGTGTTGTCCTTTTGCCAGTCCAGATAATTGAGGGCCGAAATACCGTTCCGTCCGCCCTCGGGAGGCTTCTCCAGCACGCGCAAGATGCGGTCCGGTTCGGCGTAGGGAAGCGGCTTCAGAAGCAGGCCGTCGACGAAGCTGAAGATGGCGGTGTTTGCGCCGATGCCGATCGCCAGCGTCAGGATTGCGACAGCCGTGAAGCCCGGACTTTTCAGGAGCGTTCGCAGACCATACCTTATGTCCTGCAGCAGTTCGTTCATGATTGAGACGTTAGACGGGGAAAGCGTGAAAAAGTTCCGTGTGGGGCAGGTTG